>CBJLKR010000001.1:0-39699 GCA_966423695.1 uncultured bacterium
TTGCCGGAAAGCGTGCTGAGCTCGCCCCGGGCGACGGTGTCGGGAACGACGTTCGCCGGCCGGGCGAGGCCGTGGATATCGGCGTAGCTCCCGCGGGTGCGCCACGTTCCCTCGAAGCGAAGCCCCTCCTTGCCGAGCGCGAGCTGGAGCGTCGAGATAGCGGTGTCGAGCTCGGTCGCCAGCCCCACGGCGTCCATTCCGAGGCGAGCCAGAGGGTGCTCCGGCGTCCGCAGGATGACGGCCAGGTCGTCGACGATCTCCATGCCGCCCGCGTACAGCGCGGTCGCCCCGGGTGCGCGGGCCACCAGCGTGACGTCGGCGCCGTCGCGCCGCGCCGCGAGCGCCGCGCAGTAGCCGGCGATGCCGCCGCCGATCACGACGACGGTGCTCATCGCGACACGATGCGTCGGGTCTCGGCGACGTCGCGCTTCAGCTGCTGGACGAGGTCGTCCCTCGTCGGGAACCTAATGTCCGGGTGCAGCCAGCGGATGAAGCGCAGCTCGAGCCTCTGCTGGTAGAGGTCGCCCTCGAAGTCGAGAAGAAACGCCTCCACCTTCAGCTCCGTGCCTCCGAACGTCGGCCGGTAACCCACCGACAGGGCGCCCACGAACTCGCCCTCGGGCGCGACGACGCGGCCGGCGTAAGCGCCGAGCGCGGGCACGAGCTTGTTCGGCTCCGGGCTGATGTTCGCCGTCGGGAAGCCCAGCTGCCGGCCGACCTGCGCGCCGGCCTCGACCGGCCCGTTCATCGCGAACTCGCGGCCGAGCAGCCGGTTGGCGATGTCGACCTCACCCGCGGTGACCAGGCGGCGGATCTCTGAGCTGTGCAGCTCGCGGCCGTCGATCGTGAAGGGCGCCACGACCTCCACGGTGTGACCGTGCGCGCGCAGCCACTCGGCGCTGCCGGTGCGGCCGCGCCCGAATGCGAAGTCGAAGCCGATGACCCAGCTCTTGACGTCCATCGTGGCCGAGAGCCGGTCGACGAACTCCTGCGGCGACAGCGCGGCGAGCTCGCGATCGAAGCGCAGCACTATCGCGTGGGCGACCCCGGCCTTCTCCACCAGCGCGAGCTTCTCGCGCAGTGTCGTGATCGACGAGGGGCAGTTCGCGGGGTCGAGCACGCACCTGGGGTGGGGCTCGAAGGTGATCAGCGCAGGCGTGGCGCCCGCGGCCTCGGCAGATTTGCGGAGGTGGGCGATGACGTCGAGGTGCCCGAGGTGCACACCGTCGAAGCTGCCGACCGTGAGAGCCACCGGGCCGATGTGCTCGGTCGGCAGGCCCAGATGCGTCCTCAGCTCAACACCTTCTCCGGCACGAAGGTCCGGCGCAGCGGGTCCGTGTGCCCCAGGGCGACGAGCCGGCCCTCGGAGTCGTGCGCCCGCAGCGGTCCGGGCGCGGGCTCGGGCAGGACCCGCACCGGGCGGCCCTGCCGCACCTGAGCCTCCTGCTCGACGTTGAGGCGGACCTTCTCCATCTCGGGCAGTATGACCTCCGCCGGAAGGAGTCGAGCTCGCACGGTATCGACGTCGTCGATCGCGTCGGACGAGATCGCGTCCTCGATCGCAAGCGGCCCGTAGGCGGCGCGCACGAGCCGTCCGAGGTAGCCGCCGACGCCCAACGCCTCGCCCAGATCGCGTGCGATGGAGCGCAGGTAGGTGCCGCTTCCGCACCTGACCTGGATGCGCGCGAAAGCGTTGGGGCCCGGCTCGAACTCGAGCAGCTCGGCGGCGTAGACGTCGACCTCGCGCGCCGGCGGCCGCTCTGGGTCACCGGCGCGAGCCCGCGCGTAGGCCCGCTTGCCTTCGAGCTTGACCGCCGAGTAGGCGGGCGGCCGCTGGAGGATCCGGCCGGAGAACACAGCCAGCGCCGCGGCGACGTCGTCCGTGGTCACGGACGACGGATCGGCCCGCGGCTGGAGCTCCGCCTCGGCGTCGTCGGTGGCGGTGACGAAACCCAGGTGCACGTCGGCCACGTACGTCTTCGGCAGCCGGTGGGCGAAGTCGGCAAGGCGCGTCGCGGACTCGAAGAGGATCGGCAGCACGCCGGTGGCCAGCGGGTCGAGCGTCCCGGCGTGACCGACGCGATGGGCGCCGGTCAGGCGGCGCAGGCGGTTGACGACGGCGAACGACGTCTCACCGGCGGTCTTGTCGACGTTGAGGACGCCGGTTTGAAACCGCTCAGTCGTGGGATGAGGCGGCAAAGATCGCCTCCTTGGCGGCCCCGAGCACGAGCTTCACCGCCTCGTCCATCGATTTTTCGATCTCGGCGCCCGCGGCGCGGATGTGGCCGCCCCCGCCGAATGAGGCGCACAGCGCGGCCGCGTCGACGCCGCCGCGGCTGCGGATGCTGATCTTCGTCAGCTCGCCCGCTACCTCCTTGAAGAGGATCGCGAGCTCGAGCCCGGCGATGCTGTTCAAGGTGTCGATGATGCCCTCCGACTCGGCCATCACGGCGTTGGCCTCCTTCAGCATCCGGCGCGTGACCTTGGCCCAGGCGAGCCGGCCGTCGAGCTCGACGCGCATTGTCGCCAGCGCCAGCCCGCTGAGCTTCAGGGTCGTCTCGGGCCGCATCTTGTACACCTGCGTCGCGATGTGGCCGGGATCGGCGCCGAGGTGCGCGAGGCGCGCCGCGTCCTCGAGCGTGCGGGGCGTCGTGTTCTCGTGCCGGAATCCGCCCGTGTCCGTCAGCAGGGCGACGTAGAGGTTGGTCGCGATCGTCGGCGTGATCGGGTAACCGAAGTGATCCAGCATCTCGAGCACCATCTGCCCGACCGCCGACGCCTTCGCGTCGATGACGTTGATGTCGCCGAAGCGAGAGTTCGATGGGTGGTGGTCGATGTTGACGATGGTGGCGTGGGAGGCGATGCGGCGGACCGCGCTGCCCGACCGCTCCAGGTTGCCGGAGTCGAAGAAGAGGACGAGCTGGGGCTCGACGCCGTGAGGCGGCTCCGCGTGGATGTCCGCGAAACCGGGAAGGAACCCGTACATCGGCGGCAGCGGCGGTGGGACGAGCACCCAGACTTCCTTGCCCTGCGTCCGCAGCGCCTCGGCGAAGGCGAGACTGCAGCCGAGCGTATCGCCGTCGGCGTCCTTGTGGCCGAAGATCAAGATCTCCTGGTTGGCGTCGATCAGGTCCTTGATCTCGTCGTAGAGGTGCGGCTTGTCCCGCGGAGCGGTGGCTATGACGCCTCCTTGTCCGATTGCGGAGGAAGCACTTCCTTCAACAGCTCGTTGATGTGCACGCTGTACTCGATCGACGGGTCGAGCTCGAACCGCAGCTCAGGTGAGAACTTGAGGTTATGCAGCCGGCGCCCGAGCTCATGCCGGATCAGACCCTTGGCGGAGATCAATCCCTGCATCGACGCCTTCTGCTCCTCCGGCTTGCCGAGGACCGACACGCGCACGCGTGCCTGGCGCAGGTCGGGCGACATGCGCACAGCGGTGATGCTGACGAAACCGATGCGCGGGTCCTTGAGATCGCGGCGGATGATGGACATGATCTCTTCGCGCACCTGCTCCCCCACCTGGTCCGTGCGGTAGCTGGTCATGGCGACCACTTCCTTTAGCAAGGCGTACGGCCCTGCCTAGATTTCTTCCCGCTCGAGTCGGTACGTCTCCATGCTGTCGCCGGCGACGAAGTCCTCCCAGCCCTCGAGGCCGATGCCGCACTCCTGGCCGGCGGGCATCTCGCGCGCGTCTTCCTTGAAGTGCTTGAGCGACGAGATCCGGCCCTCGAAGACCTGCTCCCGGCCACGGAAAAGCTTGACCCAGCCGCCACGGCTGACCTTGCCCTCCAGGACGCGGCTTCCGGCGATGATGCCGAGCCGCGGGATCTTGATCGGCGTGATGACCTCGACACGGCCTTCGTGCACCTGCCGATACGTCGGCTCGCGCAGGCCCTTGGCCGCGCGCTCGACGTCCTCGGTGAGCTTGTAGATCACGTCGTAATACCGGACCTCGACCTTGGCGCGCTCCGCGGCGGCGGTGCTCTGGGGGGTCGCCTTGAGGTTGAAGCAGACGATGATGGCGCTCGACACGCTCGCGAGCAGCAGGTCCGAGTCACTGACCTGGCCCACGCCCTGGCCCACGATCTTGATGGCGACCACCGGGTCCTCGATCTTCTGCAGGGCGGCGAGCACCGCCTCGAGCGTGCCCTGGGCGTCCGCCTTGACGACCAGGCTGAGCTCCTTGACCTCGCCTTCCTTGGCGCGCCGCGCCAGGTCCTCGAGCGTGATGCGCGGCGCCACGTCACGGGCCGCCTCAAGGGTCCGCTTCTCGGTGAGCTTGGTCAGCGCGATCTGCCGCGCGGCCCGCTCCGAGGCGACCACCTGGAAGATGTCTCCCGCCTGCGCGACCTCGCTCATGCCGGAGACGACCACAGGCGTCGCCGGCGCCGCCTCTTCGACGCTGCGGCCGCGGTCGTCCGCCAGCGCGCGGACGCGGCCGTAGATGTGGCCGCAGACGAAGTCGTCGCCGACCTTCAGCGTGCCGGCCTGCACGAGCACGGTCGCGACCGGACCGCGGCCGCGCTCGAGGTGCGCGTCGACGATCGTGCCGATCGCGTTGCGGTCGGGGTTGGCCTTGAGCTCCAGGATGTCCGACGCGAGCACGATCGTCGTCAGCAGGTCGTCGATGCCCTTGCCCGTCCTCGCGCTGAGGTGGACGCACTCGTGCTCGCCGCCGTAGTGGCGGGTCACGATGCCCTGCTCGGCAAGCTGCTGATGCACGCGGTCGACGTTGGCGTTGTCCTTGTCGATCGTGTTGATCGCGACGATGATCGGGACCTTGGCCGCCCTGGCGTGGTGAATCGCCTCGATCGTCTGGGGCATGACGCCGTCGTCCGCGGCGACCACCAGGACCACGAGGTCCGTGACCTGTGCGCCGCGCGCGCGCATCGCGGTGAAGGCTTCATGGCCTGGCGTGTCGATGAACACGACCGGATGGCCGTCGGCGGTCTCGATCTTGTAGGCGCCGATGCGCTGCGTGATGCCGCCGGCCTCGCCCGACGCGACGTGCGTCTGCCGGATGGCGTCGAGGATCGAGGTCTTGCCGTGGTCGACGTGGCCGAGCACGGTGACGATAGGCGGGCGCAGCTTGAGCTTGCTCGGGTCCTCCTTGGCGAGCGAGAAGAGTTCCTCGCGCGAGGTGGTGACGACGTCTCCATCGCCCTGGGCCGCCTCGACCGCGACGACGTCCTCGCTGGCTACCGGCTCGACCGTGAACCCGAACTCGTCGGCCACGATCTCGGCGGTCGCGAAGTCGATCACCTGGTTGATCTGGGCAAAGATCTTGGAGGCCATGAGCTTCTTGATGACGTCGACGGGGCTGACGCCGAGCTTGTCGGCGAGGTCCCGGACCGAGAGCGATGGCGGCAGGACAGCCCGGCGGTCGCCGTTCGTCTCGACCTTGACCGTGACCGTCGTGGGCCTGAACGCGGTGCGGGCGGCCTCTATCGCGCCGGGCGCCAGCGGCGCGGAGGCGTTGCGGGTCAGCCTGCGCTGCTGCAGGAAGTTGACCAGCTCCTTCTGGCTGATCCCAAGTTCGCGCGCGAGCTCGTGTGCCTTCATCCGAACTACTGATTATGCCGGGCGGAGCGAATTCGGCCCCGGAGGCCCGGCCGAGGAGGGGCCTCAGGCGGTCAGTTCGGCCCAGACGGCGGGCGGCATCGCGGCGCCGAGCGCGCGGTCCAGCGCGCGGCGCTTGCGGGCGAGCTCGAGGCACTCCCTCGACGCGTGGACGTACGCCCCACGACCGGCCATCCGGCCGGTGGCGTCGCGCGCGACGCTGCCGTCCGGCAGGCGCACGACGCGCAGCAGCTCCGCCTTGCCGTCCTCCTGCCGGCAGGCGACGCACGTCCTACTCGGCCGGTGTCGCGACTTCCCCCTCCGACTCGGTCGGTTTGATGTCGATGCGAAGGCCGGTGAGCTTGGCGGCCAGGCGCGCGTTCTGGCCGTCGCGCCCGATCGCGAGCGAAAGCTGGTTCCGGGGCACCATCACCGTGGCGGTGCGCGTCACGCGGTCGATCGTGACCTTGTCCACCTTCGCCGGCCCCAGGGCGGCGGCGACGAAAGCTTCGGCGTCGTCGGACCAGGGAACGATGTCGACGTGTTCGTTCACGAGCTCGCTGAGGATCGCGCGATGGCGAACGCCCTTCGGCCCGACGCAGGCCCCGACAGGATCGAGGCCAGGCTCGGTCGAGGACACGGCGATCTTCGTCCGCAGACCCGGCTCGCGCGCGATCCCGCGCACCTGCACCGTGCCTGCCTTGATCTCGGGAACCTCGGCCTCGAGCAGGCGGTGAACGAACGAGCGTGACGCTCGCGATACGCGCACTTGCGCCTGCTTGCGGTTGTGCTGCGGCTCCAGGATCACGACCAGGACGGGCCGCCCGGGCATGAGCTGCTCGCCGGGGATCTGCTCCTCGGGCGGCATCACTCCCTCGGCGCGTCCGAGGTCGATGTAGACGATGCCGGCCTCCACGCGGTCGACAACGCCGCTCGCGAGCTCGCCCTTGTGCTCCGCGACGTCTCTCAGCACCTTGTCGCGCTCGAGGTCGTGGAGGTGGCGCAGGACGGCGTGCTTGGCGGTCTGGGCGGCCATGCGCTTGAACTCCTCGGAAGGCAGCTCGCGCACCTCGACCTGCCCGTCCTTGAAGACGCGGGTGGTCACGTTGAGGGCACCGGTCGTGGTGTCGAGCTTCACGCTGACGTCGCCCTCGGGGTTGAAGGCGCGCTTATAGGCTGCGGCGAGCGCGCCCTCGACGGTGTGAAGCATCTCGTCGAAGGGGACGCCCAGCTCGCTCGTGAGGGCGCTCAGCGCCTCCCCGAGCGACTGCGTGGCGGGCTCAGATTGCGACCGCGAGCCTGCCCGCGACAACGTCTTCCCATGGAATGTGGCTGACGACCGGAGCGCGACCCCTGACGCCCGACGCCTGGACCGCGATTCCCGCGCCGTCGACGGCGACGAGCTGGCCTTCCACCACCGACTCGGACTCGCCAGTTCGGTAGCGGATGTTCACGCGCTTGCCCTGGAAGCGCTCGTACTCCCTGTGGTCGCGCAGCGGGCGCGCGGCGCCGGGGGACGACACCTCGAGCTCGTAAGGGCCGCTGATGAGGTTGGCGTGGTCGAGGAGAGGGCCGGCGACCCTGCTCACGCGCTCGCAGTCGTCGATGGTGATCGGCTCGGCGTGGTCGATGGAGATGCGCAGTGTGCGCCCAGACTGACCCGACTGGTCGAGCGAGTACAGCTCGTAACCCATGTGGTTGAGCGTCGGCTCGAGCAGCTCTTTGATCGACGATATGGGCCAGGTCGGCATGTCCGGTTGTCTCGACCTACCTTACAGCACCTTCCCCGGGGTCTCGGCACGCGCCTTCTTGCGCCGAAAGGCATCCCCGCGCCACCGGAAGACGCCGGTCGCGCGCTCAGCGCAGAGGCTGCAACCTCCGCCAGACGACCAGCAGCGGCGCCGCGTTGAAGATCGAGCTGTACGTGCCCGACACGATGCCGATGAGCAGCGCGAGGGCCAGCCCCTGGAGGCTCGGCCCCGCGGAGATGAAGATCGCCGCCAGCACCAGGACGACGGTGAAGCTCGTGATGATCGACCGCGCCGCGGTCTGCATGATGCTCAGGTTCACCACCTGCTCGAACGAAAGGCGCTGGCTCACGCGCAGGTTCTCGCGGATCCGGTCGAAGACGACGATCGTGTCGTGCACCGAGAAGCCGACCACCGTCAGCACCGCGGTGACGAAAAACGAGTTGATCTCGCCGACCTCCCAGTTGAACACCGTGCCGAAGATCGAGAACAGGCCGGCAAGCACGAACACGTCGTGCAGCAAGGCGGCCAGCGCCGATCCGCCGAACTGGAAACCCGCGCGCCACCCACCCGGCACGTTGCGGAACCGGATCGCGAGAAGCATCAGGATGGCCACCGACGCGAGCACGACGGCGAGCAGCGAAAGGGCGATCGTCTCGCCCGCGATCGTGCCTCCTACGACCAGGATCTGCTGCACGTTCGTCGGTCCGAGCCGGCTCTTGAGGTCGTTCTGGATGCTGGTCACCTGGGTGGGGTTCAGCACCGGGTACCGGATGATGTAGCCGCTGCCGGTCTGGATCACGGACCCGTTGGCGTTTTCGGCGTTGACGGCCTGCTGCACCTGGGCCAGCGTGGGATGGTTGTCGAAGCTCACCGTCATCTCGGTTCCGCCTGCGAAGTCGATGCCGAGCTTGAAGTGGTTGTGCCACATGGAAACGATGCCCGGGATGATCACGAGCAGCGAGATCGCAAAGAAGACGTTGCGCCGGCCGATCAGGTTGAGCCGCCGCGGGCGCGGCTCTGCGACCACAGCCGCAGCCGCAGCCGCTGACGCTGGGGCCGCAGCCGCCGGTGCGGCTTCCTCCGGCTCGGCCTCGTCCTCCTCGACGGTCGCGCCGGCGTCCCCGTCTGCCCGGACGTCAGACAGCTCGGACACGGTCCACCCCGAGCAATCCGGCACGCCGGAAGCCCGAACCCGCGAGGACGATGGCGAGCAGGTTGTGCGTGACGACGATGGACGAGATCAGGCTCGCAACGACACCGAGGGCGAGCGTGATGGCGAAACCCTTCACCGCCGCCGGCCCGACGAACCCGAGGATGACGCAGGTGATGATCGTCGAGGTGTTGGAGTCCCGGATCGCGGGCCACGCGCGACGGACGGCCGCGTCCACCGCGGCTGTGATGGTTCGCCCGGCGCGGACTTCCTCTTTGAAGCGTTCGAAGATCAGCACGTTGGCGTCGACGGCCATGCCGACCGAGAGGATGAACCCGGTGATGCCGGCGAGCGTCAGGGTGACCGGAATGACCTTGAAGAGTGCCAGCACCGCGCCCGCGTAGAACAGCAGGGCCAGGCTCGCGAGAAAGCCCGGGAGGCGGTAGTAGATGATCATGAAGACGACGACGATCGCTAGCCCGAGCAGGCCGGCGGCGAGGCTCAGCTTCACGGATTGCGCGCCCAGAGTCGCGCTGACCTGCGTGACGTCAAGCGCGACCAGGTCGACGGGAAGTGAACCGGAGTTGATGCCGGTCGCGAGGTCGTTGGCGCTCTGCTGCGTGAACGAGCCGCTGATCTGCGCCTGCCCGCCCGAGATCTCCTGCAAGGTGATCGGGTCGGTCAGGAACTTGCCACAGACGGTGCCCGCGGTCTGGGAGGCGAGGCACTGCGGGTCGTACTGTCCCGAAACCCTGCCGACGTAGCTCGCGTCTTCCCAATGGTCGATATCGGCCTGCGTCAGGTCGAGCCAGATGGCGAGGTGGCGCCCCGGACAGTTCGCGCTGGGCTGGCTCGTGTCGCCGGGGCACGCGGCCACGTTCGCGCGCGTCAGGTCGTCGAACTTCGTCGCGCCCGCCGACGTGAACGTGATGTTCACGACCCATGACGTGCCCGTCGGGTCGATGCTCGCGCTCGCGCTGGCGATGTCGTCACCGGTCAGGCCCGTCAGCTCCGGCCTGTAACCGGGCTCGGGCGGGCTCGTGACCTTGTCGTCCTTGACCCATTTCGTGTAGACGAGCTTGGAGACCGCGCCGATCGTGCGCTGCGCCTGGTCCGCGTTGACGCCGGCCAGGTCCACGGTGATGCGGTCGTTGCTCGTGCCGGCGCCGCGGATCTCCGGCTCGCTCACGCCGAGCGAGTTGACGCGCTTGTTGATCACGGCGATCGTCCGCTGCTGCACGTCCGCGCGGTTCTGGCCCGCGGGGAAGTTCGTCAGCTGGTAGTCGATGTGCGTCCCGCCCGCCAGGTCCAGGCCCTTGTGGAAGTACAGCTGCCAGCCGCCGAAGTTGGGAGGCAGGCCCGCCACGTTGCCGGTCATCGGCAGGTGGTTGGCGACGCGGTAGACGTAGCCGGCGCCATCGACGAAGAGCGAGAAGAGGAGAACGGCGACGACGAAAAGGCGGACGGGCCAGCTGAGGACTAATTGCATGGGCGGCGAACTAGTCTACGTTCACCCTCCTCATCGCTGCCGGAACACCAGGTTCAGGACGATCGTGGCCACGATCGAGAGGACGATGCTCGTCGCCAGCGGCAGGTAGATCGTCGTGCCGGCGCTACGGATCGTCAGATCGCCCGGGAGGTGCAACCGCCCGAACACCATGAGCGCGCCGCCGATCACGACGAGGACGACCCCGAAGACGAGGACCAACCTTCCGGCTTCTGCCACAACGTACCTACAGTAGGCGGGTCTGCTCGGAGGCGGGTGAGGGCGGCGTGATGCCGAGGTGGCGGTAGGCGAGCTCGGTCGCGATGCGGCCGCGAGCCGTCCGCGCGAGGAAGCCGATCTGGATCAAGTACGGCTCGTGCACGTCTTCGATCGTCTCCGGCTCCTCAGACAGCGACGTCGCGATCGTGTCGAGACCGACCGGGCCGCCCTTGAACTTGACGATCACCGTGTCGAGCAGCCGGCGGTCGAGCGGCTCGAGGCCGATCTCGTCCACCTCGAGCATGGCCAGCGCCTTACGCGTAGCGTCGACTGTCGCGCGGCCGTCACCCTTGACCTGGGCGTAGTCGCGCACGCGGCGCAGCAGCCGATTGGCGATTCGCGGCGTTCCCCGGGCGCGGCGGGCGATCTCGACCACCGCGTCGGGCTGGATCTCGATGTCCAGTATCCGCGCCGAACGGCTGACGATCTTCTCCAGCTCGGCCTTGGTGTAGAAGTCGAGGCGGTAGACGGCGCCGAACCGGTCGCGCAGCGGCCCGCTGAGCAAGCCCTGGCGCGTGGTCGCGCCGACGCACGTGAAATGCGGGAGCGGCAGCGTCGCCGCGCTCGCCCCCACTCCCTTTCCGAGGACCGCGTCGAACCGGAAGTCCTCGAGCGCCGGGTACAGCGACTCCTCGACGACCGTGTTCAAGCGGTGAATCTCGTCGATGAAGAAGACGTCGCGCGTGCTGAGGTTCAGCAGGATCGACCCGAGCGCGCCCTGGTGGTCGATCGCCGGACCGGAGCTGACCTTGATGCTCACGCCGAGCTCGTTGGCGATGATGTGCGCGAGCGTCGTCTTGCCAAGGCCTGGCGGCCCGCACAGCAGCACGTGCTCGACCGGCTCGTCGCGCCGGCGCGCCGCCTCGAGCAGGATGCCCAGGTTGTCGCGGACCTGCTCCTGGCCGACGTACTCCGCGAGGAAGCGCGGGCGCAGGGTGAGGTCGAACTGGTCGTCGTCGGAGCGCGCGTCGAGGACCTTGTTCTCGCTCATTTTCTACCGAGTGATCTCGGTTCGTTCGCGATCGCCTCCTGCGTGTCCGGTGATGACTTCCAGTCGACCGACTCGATGCCCGCCCGCGCCTCCTGCGCCGAGTAGCCGAGGTTGCGCAGCGCCGACTCGACCGCCTTGGGCACGGCGCCGTCACCGGCGATCGCGGCCGCGCGGGGCACCGCTTCCAGCGCCGCGACCGCGTCCAGTCGTGGCTTGAGCTCGATTATCACCTTCGCCGCGGTGCGCGGCCCGACGCCGCTGGCGCGCCTGATCGGCGAAGCATCCTCGCCCATGATCGCGCGCTTCAGCACCTCGAGGCTGGCCGCGCTGAGGATGTTGAGGCCGACCTTGGGACCCACGCCGTCGACCTGGATCAGCATCTCGAAGAGCTCGAGCTCCTCGACCGACGCAAAGCCGTAGAGCGCGAGCTGGTCCTCGCGCACGTGGGTGTGGATGTGAAGCTCGACGTCGCCTCCAGGGGGCGGCAGCTGCTGGCGCGTCTGCGCAGCGACGGTCACGAGATAGCCGACCCCTCCGACGTCGAGGACGACGAAATCCGGGCCCGCGCGCCGGACCACCCCACTCAGATGCGCGATCACTGCTGATGGGCGCCCCGCGCGGCCGGCGTCACGGCCGCCCTCGCGAACCGCCGGCTGCGGGCGTGGCACACCGCGATCGCGATCGCGTCCCGCGCGTGGTCGTCGAGCTTTCCCTCCGGGAGCTTCACTTGTGCTGAGAGCATGCGCGCGATCTGCGACTTGTCCGCGTTCCCATAGCCGGTGAGGATCACCTTCACCTGGCTCGGCTTGTACTCGAAGACGGGCACGCCAAGCTCTTCGAGCACGGCCAGGATCGCGCCGCGCGCCTGCGCGACGCCGACGGCGCTCGTCGCGTTGCGGCCCATGAACAGCTCCTCGATCGAAGCCTCCGCGGGCGTGTGCTCGGTGATGAACTCGCGCAGGTGGTTGGTGATGGTCAGCAGCCGCGCACCGTCGCGGCCGGGGATCGTGACCACCGTGCTGCACTTCAAGACGAGGTTGGGGTCGGCGAGCAGCGCGAAGCCAGTGCCGGCAAGCCCTGGATCGACTCCGAGGATCAGCCCGTTGTTTCGGCCAGGCATTTGTCCATCAGCTTTTACACCTGTGCAGAAACGCGTTCAAGGACGTCTGTCGGGATGTCGAAGTTGGCGTAAACCTGCTGGACGTCGTCGTCCTCCTCCAGTGATTCCATCAGCCTGAGCACCGCCGCGGCCTTGTCCTCGCCCACGGCCACCGTCTGCTTCGGCTGCATCGTGATCTCGGCGTTCTCGACCTTCACGCCGAGCGCCTCGACCGCGGACTTGACCTTCTCGAAGGTGTTCGGCGGCGCTGTGATCTCCACCGATTTGCCCTCGACCTGAACATCGTCGGCGCCGGCCTCGATCGCCGCGAGACCTACCTCCTCGGGGTCGGCTTTCGCCGCGTGGGCGGCGATCACACCCTTGCGCTCGAACATCCACCCCACCGAGTTGGTCTCTCCGAGGTTGCCGCCGCCCTTGGAGAACAGGTGCCGGACCGAGGCGGAGGTGCGGTTGCGGTTGTCGGTCAGGGTGTCGACCATGATCGCGACACCAGCGGGACCGTAGCCCTCGTAGCGCACCTCTTCCAGGCGGTCGCCAGCGAGCTCGCCGGTACCGCGCTGGATCGCGTTCTTGATGCGGTCGGCCGGCATGTTGATCTCGCGTGCCTTCTGGACCGCCAGCCGCAGCCGGAAATTGCCCTCCGGGTTGCCGCCGCCTTCGCGGGCCGCGATCGTGATCTCACGGCTGGCGCGCGTGAACGCCTGCCCGCGCTTGGCGTCGACGACGGCCTTCTTGTGCTTGATCCCGGCCCACTTGGAATGACCGGACACTTAGAGGCGCCCTCCGAACATGCTTTCGAATTATCTCACGAGGATTCGCACCGGCGACGACTTGCCAACCTGCAGAGTTGCATCGCCCGTGAACTGATATTCGATTCCGACCTTCTCCCCGTCAACCCTTACTCCACGCTGTTCGACGAGCCGGCGGGCTTCCCGGCCGCTCTGGGCTCGACGCGTATCCATGAGGACCGTGACGATGTCACGCCGCTGCGGCTCGGCGCGGTGTGTCTCAGCTATTTCCACTGGAACCTCACGACGCCGGAAGCGACTGTCGAAGTCTTCCTCGGCGCCCCGCGCGGCCTCCTCGCCGTGCAGCCGCTTCACCAACTGACGCGCGAGCGCGGCCTTGGCGTCCCGCGGCTTCATCGCCAGGACGCGCGACTGTTCGCCTGCGTCGAGGCCGGACGTCAGAAGCACGTACTTAGCGATAAGCGCGTCGGGGATCGACATCGTCTTCCCGTAGACCTGCTCCGGCGGCTCGGTCAGCGCAATGAAGTTGCCGAGCGATTTGGACATCTTCTGCACTCCATCGGTGCCTTCGACGAGCGGGAACACCGCGATATCCTGCGGTTCCTGGCCGTACGCCTTCTGGATCTCGCGTCCGAACAACAGGTTGAAGAGCTGGTCCGTGCCGCCGATCTCGACGTCCGCATTCACCGCGACCGAGTCGTACGCCTGGTTGAACGGGTAGAGGATCTCGTGGGCGCTGATCGGCGTACCGGCCTTGATCCGGTCGGCGAAGTCCTCGCGCTGCAGCACCTGCTGGAGCGTCGCCTTGGCGAGCAGCCGGAGGACATCGGCCGCAGTCAATTTCGCGAGCCACTCCGAGTTGTGCCTGACTTCGATCTTGCTCCGGTCGAGCACGAGGTCCAGCTGCTTGAAGTACGTCTCGGCGTTGCGCTCGATCTCCCCCTCGCTGAGCATCGGGCGGGTCGCCGACCGTCCGCTCGGGTCGCCGATGAGCGCGGTGTAGTCGCCGATGATGACGACGACCGTGTGCCCTTCCTCTTGAAACATCCGCAGCGTGTCGAGGACGACGAGGTGGCCGACGTGAAGATCCGGCGCGGTCGGGTCCAGCCCGAGCTTGACCCGCAGCCTGTCACCGCGCTCGAGGCGCCCGCGGAGGTGCTCTTCCACGTGGATCTGCACCGCCCTCTGCCGAAGGCGTTCGAAGAACCCCTCACTCACCGTCTGAAGCCTAGGGGTTTACCGGTCCAGGGCCGAAGTAGACCTGCGGGTCGCCCGGCAGGAGCGGCGAGAACAGGGCGATGATCGGACGGTCGATCGCGTTGACGAGGTTGACCATGAAGGCCGAGTGCCTGACGGAGTCGCGCAAGCCGCTCTGCACGGCATCGAGCTGCGCGCCGCCGACGGGGTTCGCGGCCATCTCCAGCTCGTAGACCATCACGACCGACAGCAGCACGGCGGTGAGCACGCCGAGCGCGACGCCGAGCGTCCGGTTCAGAACCACCGCCTGGATCTGGATCTGCGAATGCGCTAGCTGCGTCGCCGCTTCGACGATCAGCAGCACGGCGACGACGATGCCGAAGAAGCCGTAGATGCGCCCGTCGGGCGCCTCGAAGCTCGACGTCTGCTGGAGGATCGCGCCGGCCTGCAGACCCATGTTGGTCGCGGCCCACAGCGCGATGAAGACCGCGACAAGCCCTATGAACCTCCGGATTAGTCCGCTGAAGAATCCGCCGACGCCATAGGCGACGAGCAGGAGCACGGGAAAGATGTCGATCCAGGTCACTTGCTGCTTCCCCCCGGCGGCACGCCAAAGCGTGCTAAATGTGCGTCAGGATTCACTCTCTGAACCTGGCGCCGTGTCTCTTCTCCAGCCCCAGTCTGATCTCCGCCATCACTCTGTCCACTTCAGCGTCCGTCAGGGTGCGCTCCGGGCTTCGGAAAGTCAAGGTGAATGCGATGCTCTTGCTACCTTCGGCGACCTGCGCCCCGCGGTACTCGTCAAACGCACGAGCGTGCTCCAGGAGTTCCCCGCCGAGTTCCTCGATCCCCTGCAGGATGACTCCGGCGGACACGGTGTCCTCGACGACGACCGCCAGGTCGCGCTGGACCGCCGGGAACTTCGGCAGCGGGTGCGCCCGCGGCACACGGGCCGCGGCGAGCACCGGCTCGACGTCGACCTCGAAGGCGACGACACGCGACGCGATGCCCTGCGTGACGCTCGGGTGCAGCTCGCCCAGGTAGCCGAGCTGCCGCCCGTCCAGCACCACCGCGGCGCACCGGCCAGGGTGGAACAGCTGCGCGGCCGCGCGGTCGTAGGACAGCGCGGGTGCGGACAGCGACGCGACGCAGGCGTCGAGCACCGACTTCAGACGCCGGAAGGCCAGCTCACCTGACTCCGCGGTCGCTCCCGCGGTGGCGACGGCTGCGAGCCGGAGCGGCTCGTCCGGTTGGGTCGCCTTGTCGCCCACCTTCGCCAGAAAAGCCGTCGCGATCTCGTACACGCGGACCTCGTCGCGGCCGCGATCGCGATTGATGGCCACCGCGTCGATGAGCGAAGGCAGCAGCGACGTGCGAAGCGTGTCCATATCGTCGCTGAGCGGGTTCTGAACCCGCATCGCGTGGGCCGCGATCCGCAGCTCCTCCAGCTTCCGTCCCGGCACCAGGGCCGGGTTCCACGTTTCGGTGAACCCGGCCCCCGCGAGCGCCTCCCGCGCCGCGTCGAGCCGGCGGTCGGTGCTTTCGGTCAGCGGTGTCCACTGCTCGTGTCGCCTCCCCGGAAGCGTCGGCGGAACGCGGTCGTAGCCGTAGACGCGGCCGACCTCTTCGACGATGTCCTCGGGGATCGTCACGTCGAGCCTGAAAACGGGCGGCAGGATGTCCCACCCGCCGTCGCCGCCGACCTTGACGTGGAAGTTGAGGCGCTTGAGGATGCCTTCGGCCTCTTCCAGCGGCACGTGCGTACCGAGCACCGAATCGATGAGCGCGGGGTCGAGGTTGACCTTCACCGGCTGCTGGGGGCGCGGATAGACGTCGGCCCACTCCCTGTGCACCTTGCCGCCGGCGAGCTCGGCGATGAGCGACGCCGCGCGACGAGCACCGGCAAGCGCGAGCTCGGGAGGAAGCGCGCGTTCGAATCGCGCAGAGGCCTCGGTGCGAAGCCCGAACGCGCGCGAGGTCTGCCGGATGTTCGGTCCGTGGAAGGTCGCCGATTCCAGCAGGATGTCGGTAGTCGAGTCGGTTACGGCCGTTTCCTCACCTCCGATCACGCCCGCGAGCGCAACCGGACGGCGCGCGTCGGCGATCGCCAGCATCTCCGGCGTGAGCTCGCGCTCGACGCCGTCGAGACAGAGCAGCTTCTCTCCTGCTCGCGCGCGGCGCACGTGGATCGCGGGGCCGTCGAGCTTCGCCATATCGAACGCGTGCAGCGGCTGCGCGTACTCCAGCAGCACGTAGTTCGTGACGTCGACGATGTTGTTGATCGGACGCACGCCCGCGGCACGCAGGCGGCGCTGGATCCACTCTGGGCTCGGGCCCACCTTCACGCCAGTGATGACGCCGCCGATATAGCGGCTGCAGAGCTCGGCATCGTCGATCGCAACCTCGACCATCTCGCGCCCCGATGGCTCGGCGCGGCCGGTGAACGACGGCATGAAGTCGCGCTTCATCGGCCGGTCGAGGCCGGCCGCGAGCTCTCGGGCGATGCCCAGGTGGCCCATGCAGTCCGGGCGGTTGGACGTGACCTCGGCCTCCATGATCGCCTGGCTCGGGATCACCGATGTCAACGGATCCCCTGGCGCGCCCCGATCGAGGATGAGGATCTTTCGTTCCGAGTGATCGCCTCCGAGGAGCAGCTCGTCGGAAGAGCACAGCATCCCCGCCGACCTGTAGTTGGCGATCGTCGCGTCCCTCACGGCGGTGCCGTTCGGCACCGTCGTGCCCGGCAGCGCGACCGGGACGAGTGATCCGGCCACGGCGTTGGGCGCGCCGGCGATGATCTGCTCGAGCTTGCCGCCACCCAGCTCGACCAGGTGAATCCACAGGGGATTGCGCGAGGCGGGGTGCGGGACCTGCTCCAGGATCTTGCCGATGACGATGTTCGACAGGTCGACCATGGTGAGGGACTCGACCTCGACGCCCTGGCGCGTGAGCACGTCGGCCGCATCCTTCGGCGTCACGCCGTCGAGGTCGACGAAGTCGCCGAGCCATTCGTAAGAGATCCTCATCGCCGCGCCCGCCGCTCCGACCGAGCGGTCTTGCGCCGGACCCCCGCGTCAGCAGCCATCAGAACTGCTCCAAAAATCGCAGGTCCGGCTCATAGAAGAGGCGGATATCGTCGACGTCGTGTTTGAGCATCGCCATGCGCTCGATCCCGAAGCCCCACGCGTAGCCATTCCACTGCGCGGGATCGATGCCGCCGTTGCGCAGGACCTGCGGGTGGACCATGCCGCAGCCCCCGACCTCGAGCCATCCCTTGTGCCGGCAGCTCTTGCAGCCGATGCCGCCGCAGATGCCGCACGAGACGTCGAACTCGAAGCTGGGCTCGGTGAACGGGAAGTAGCTCGGGCGCACGCGCACCTTCCGGTCGGCGCCGTACAGCGACTGGATCATGTAGAGCAGCGTCCCCTTCATGTCGCCGACCGTCAGCCCCTTGTCGACGGCAAGCCCCTCGACCTGGCTGAAGTACGGAAGGCGCGTGGCCTCGGGCGCGTCTCGGCGGTAGCAGCGTCCGGGGGTGATGATGTAGATCGGCGGCTCCTTGATCCGCTGCATGGCGTGGATCTGCACCGGTGAGGTGTGCGCGCGCAGCAGCAGCTCAGGGCTGAAGTAAAACGAGTCCCAGTTCTCGCGCGCCGGGTGACCCTGCGCGATGTTGAGCGCCTCGAAGTTGAACCACTCGGTCTCGACCTCAGGCCCCAGCTCGACCTGGTAGCCGAGCGACTCGAGCACGGTCTCGATCTGCCGCCGGACCTGCGTCAGCACGTGGATGTGGCCGCGGCCGAGCGGCGGGCCGGGAAAGGTGATGTCGGTCGCCTCGGTCTCGGCGAGGTCGGCGAGCCGCGCCTGGTCGAGCTCCGATCGCCTTGCCGCGAGCGCCCCCTCGATCGCCCGCTTCGACTCGTTGGCGGCCTTGCCGAGCGCCGCACGCTCAGCGGGAGCGAGCGAGCCGATGTTGCTCAGGAGCGCGCTGATCCGCCCGCTCTTGCGGCCGAGGTACTCGACCTCGATCCGATCTAGGTCGGCAGGCGATGGCGCGCTTGCGATCGCGGCCAGAGCCTGGCTGGTCAGCGCCTGCGCGTCGCTCACGTGGCCTTTCTCCGGCGGATCTCGAACAGGATGACAGCCGCCGCCGCCGCGACGTTGAGCGACTCGACGCCTTCCGTCAACGGCACCGTGACGAGGCGGAGGTCCTGGCGCGAGAGGCCGTGGGCTTCGCTGCCGAGCACGATCATGCCCGCTGACTGTATCGGCGTCTCGGCCACCGGCGCACCGCCGGTCGCCGCGGCGCCGTAGCCGTCGAGCGTCTCGAGGTCCTTCCACGCCGCCCGGGCGACCTTCATGCGGAACACGTTGCCCGCGGACGCGCGCACGGCCTTTGGCCCGTACGGATCGGCGGTTCCCGGAAGCACGACCAGCGCCGGGGCGCCCGCCGCGGCCGCCGTGCGTGCGATGGCGCCCACGTTCCCGGGGTCCTGGACGCGGTCGAGGACGATGAGCGGCCAGCCGGCCACGCGAGCCGCCTCGATCGCATCGGCGGCAGAGGCTTCGTGGATCCGCGCGATCGCGATCGCACCCTGCGGGGTGACGGTCTGCGTCGCCGCCCGGAAGGCGGCGGGCGTGAGCGTCAGTCGGGACTCGGTGCGGAAGGGCAGCCTGTCGCCTTCGCGGACGGCGATGAGCTCAAACTCGAGGCCCGCGGCCTTCGCCTCCTCGAGCACGCGCGGACCTTCCAGGAGGACGAAGCCTGGTTCGCGCCGGGCGGCGAGGCGGCGGAAGCGGCGAACGACCTCGTTGTCCGGGCTGGTTATGAGCCGCTCGTCGGCTCTAGAGGTTTTCTTTTGCAACCTCCACCAGCCGGGCAAAGGAACCGCTGTCGCGCACGGCCAGGTCAGCCAGCACCTTGCGGTCGATCTCCACTCCGGCCTGGCGAAGGCCGTGCATCAGTTTGTTGTAAGGCAGCCCCGACTGCCGGGAGGCGGCGTTGATGCGCGCGATCCAGAGCTGGCGCATCTCCCGCTTGCGCCGCCGCCGGTCGCGGAACGCGTAGGCAAGGGCGTGCAGGACCGCCTCGTTGGCGGGGCGGAACAGGAGCTTCTTCGAAAGCCGGAAGCCCTTGGCCCGGTCGAGGATCGCCTTGTGGCGTCGATGCGCGGGGACGCCCCGCTTGACCCGTGCCATTCCTTACTTCCCGAGCGCTCGGAGGACCGTCTTGCGGTCGGCCTTGGAGACCGGCTGCTCGGTGTGGTCCTTGCGCTTGTGCTTCTTCGACTTCTGGTGCAGGCGGTGGCTCGTCCACGAGTTGCGCCGCACGATCTTGCCGTTCCGCGTCACCCGGACGCGCTTGGCGAGGCCCTTCATCGTCTTGACCTTAGGCACTGGTCGTCACCTGCTCCTTCGCGGGCTGCCGCGTGGGGGCGAGGATCATGAACAGGTTCTTGCCCTCGAGCAGCGGCTGGCGCTCGACCACGGCGAACTGCTTGGCGTCGTCCGCCACGCGGTCGAGAATCCTCCTGCCGAGCTCCTGGTGGACCATCTCGCGGCCCCTGAACATGATCGTCACCTTGACCTTCTCTCCTGCCTCGAGGAACTGCCTCAAACCCTTGAACTTGGTCTGGAAGTCGTGCTCCGCGACCTTCGGGCGAAGCTTCATCTCCTTCAACTTGATGACGTTCTGCTTCCGCCGCTGGTCCTTCTCGCGCTTGACGGTCTCGAACTTGTAGCGTCCGTAGTCCATCAGGCGGCAGACCGGCGGGCTTGCCTGCGGCGCCACCTCGACGAGGTCAAGCCCCTTCTCGTTCGCGATCCGGAGCGCGGCGTCCAGGGAAAGGACGCCCAACTGGTTGTTCTGGTCGTCGATCAGTCGCACTTCGTTGGTGCGGATCTGATCGTTGATCCTCAGCTCCTTAAACGGTATGGGACCAGACCTCGGTCAAATTCAGGGTTGCCTATTCCTCCTGGTTGTATGTGCGCCCTGCGCGCGCCCGGCGCCAGATAAAACAAAACGGACAGCACGCCGCCGTCCGCTCACACGAACCCGTTCGAGTTGCCTCTGCGGGTGAGGGCGGCGCCCTGCTTCAGACCGGGGATGGTACCGGAAACGTAACTCGCTGCGCAAAATACGGTTGCTCTTGCGAATGGAAACGCAGCCCCGCCTCCCGGCACCCATGAGACCGGCGGCCGTCCTGGCCGCGCTGCTGATCGCGGCGGGCTGTGGGCCGGGCGGGTCGAACACCGCGGCGAGCCACACCCCGTCACCGGCGGCGTCCGCCTCGACCGCACCGTCGGCCGGTGCTTCAGGCCAGCCTTCCGCGAGCCCCACCAGCCCCCCGCCGGTCTCCACGCCGTATGGCGTGCTCGTCGGCAGCCAGGCAGCGTCCAGCTACAGCGTCACGCTCGTGGGCGGCGACGGCCACGTCGCAGCTTCCGCTGAGGCGACGACGCCTCCGGTGACCACCTGCGGCACGGCGGCCGCGGCGCCCTTCCCGCTGCCCGTCAGCACCAGCAACTCACGCCTGTACTTCATGGACGGCATGGGCGTCGTCCACTACCTCGGCCCCAACGGCGACACCGGCAAGGCCACCACCGTGCCGGCGCCGGCATCCTCGCGGCGGGCCACCTTCGCGGTCAGCCCCGACGACAGGCGGATCGCGGTCGTGGTCGCGACCTACACGTCGAGCGGCGCCTCGACCAGCCTCTACGTCGAGGACCTCGCCGGCGGCAACCGAATCGACCTCTTCACCCAGACGGGGGCGAAGACCCTGTGGGCGGTCGGGTGGCATGGGACGAACAACCTCGTGCTCGCCGTCGTGCCGTCGTGCACCCAGGGCGGCGGTCTTTTCTGCTGCGGCATGGGTGAGATACATGTCGTCGACCCGGCCACCGCAACGCGCCGTTTCACCCTCGGCGCCTATGGCAGCTGCCCGATCGCCGGACCTCCCTCCCCCGCGGGCGTCGTCTGCACGACCGGTCCCGCGTACACGAGCGCGACGTACCTGAGCTGGGTGGGCGCGACGGTCAAGACGCTTGCCTTGAACGGCCCCTCCTCTTCGTTCGTCAACCCTGGAGGCACGATGGTCGCGATGGTCGACAGCAGCGGCACGAACTTCACGATCGGCGCGCCCACGATCCCCAACATGTATGCGTGCGGCTGGATCGACGATACGCACGTGCTGGCGGGCGGCGACGCGCAGCACCAGCCCCGGGTCGCGGAGGTGATCAACAGCACGATCGTCCCCGTCGCGGCGGTGGGCGATTGCGGCGGCCGGCTTCCGGGTGGCCTGTAGCTAGCGCCGACGCTCCGCGATCTCGGCCGATACGTCCCGCACGAAGGCAGCGAGGTCCACGCGCTCCTGCCCGCCGCCGCGGCGGTTGACGTTGACCGAGTTCGACTCGACCTCCGCCGGGCCGACGACCGCGATGTAGGGCACCTTCTTCGTCTTGGCGTCGCGAATCTTGCGGTCGAGGCGCTCCGAACGTGTGTCGAGCTGGACGCGGACCCGTGACTTTCGCAGCTCGGCGCCGACTTTCGCGGCGTAGTCGTTGAACTCGTCCCGGACCGACGCGACCACGACCTGCGTCGGGTGCAGCCAGGTGGGGAACGCGCCCGCCCAGCGCTCGATCAGGTAGCTGAAGACCCGTTCCATCGCGCCCGCCGCTCCGCGGTGGACCATGACGGGACGCTTGCGCGAGCCGTCTTCGGCGACGTACTCGAGCTCGAAGCGCTGCGGCAGCTGGAAGTCGAGCTGCACCGTCGAGTTGGTGAACTCGCGACCGTGCGCGTCGCGCACCTGGAAGTCGATCTTCGGACCGTAGAAAGCAGCCTCACCCGCCTTCACGGTGTACGGCTGGCCCATCGAATCGAGCGCCTGCTCGAGCGCCGCCTGGGCCTCCGCCCACTGCTCCTCGGTGCCGAGCCACTTCTCCTTGGCGTTGTCTCGCGTCGCCACCTCGTACCGGAACTCGTCGATGCCCAGCACTGTCGAGAAGTACAGGGCGAGGTCGATGGCGCCCTTCACCTCTTCCATCAGCTGGTCCGGCGTGCAGAAGATGTGCGCGTCGTTCAGCGCGAAGGAGCGCACGCGGTTGAGTCCCGCCAGCGTGCCCGACCGTTCGTAGCGCCAGTTGTTGCCGATCTCGGCGATGCGCAGCGGGAGTTCGCGGTAGCTGCGCAGCTCGGTCTGGTAGACGACGATGTGGTGCGGGCAGTTGACCGGCCGCAGCTCGAGCTCCTCCCCGTCCTCGAACTCCATCGGCGGGTACATGAGCTCCTTGTAGAGCTGCACGTGCCCGCTCTGGCGGAAGAGGTCGAGGCGCGCCACGTCGGGCGTCCGTACGTGCTGGTAGCCGCGCGCGAGCTCCTCGTCGACGACGAAGCGCTCGATCTCGCGGCGGATGGTGGCGCCGTCGGGGAGCCACAGCGGCAGGCCCGGACCCACGCGGTCGTCGATGGCGAAGAGCTTGAGCTCCTTGCCGAGCTTCTTGTGGTCGCGCTTCTCCGCCTCTTCCAGGAGCTTGAGGTAGTCGTCGAGCTCTTTCTGGGTCGGCCACGCGGTGCCGTAGATGCGCGTGAGCTGCGGCTTCTTCTCGTCGCCACGCCAGTACGCGCCGGCGACGCGCATGAGCTTGAACGCCTTGAGGTCCTTGGTCGAGGCGACGTGCGGTCCCCGGCACAGGTCTAGGAATTCTCCGGTGCGGTACACGCTGACCCCGTCCCCTTCGACCTTGTCCTCGATCAGCTCGATCTTGTAGTCCTGGCCGCGCCTGCGAAACTCCTCGAGCGCCTCGGCGCGCGGCAGGGTCTCGTGGACGAATGCGATGTTCGCCTGGGCGAGCCGGCGCATTCGCGTCTCGATCGCCGGCAGGTCCGACTCGGAGATCGGAGTGCCGAAGTCGAAGTCGTAATAGAAGCCCGGAGGGTTCTCGATCGGCGGGCCTATGCCGTACCTGGCGTGGGGATAGAGCTCGGTGACGGCGGCAGCAAGAAGGTGCGCGGTCGAGTGCCGCAGGGTGTGCAGCGGATCGTCACTCGACTCGTGGTCGCCGTATTCGGCCATGGGGCCGTCCAGTATATGAAGCCACGTGAACTGGCCCGGAATCGTCGACGCCGTCGGCTACCCCTCGGCCGGCCTCGGCATTCTCATCGAGAGCACGGGCATCCCCTTCCCCGGCGAGACGCTGCTTCTGTTCGCCGCGGCGTGGGCCGCGGCAGGCCATCACTCGATCGCGATCGTCATCCTCTTCGCCTTCGCCGGCGCGACGGCCGGCGCCGACCTCGGCTACCTATTGGGCTATCGCGGCGGCAGGCCGTTCGTGGAGCGGTTCGGGGCGACGCTGCACATCAGGCCTGAGCAGCTGGCGCGGGCCGAGCTCTTCTTCGCGCGCCACGGCGACAAGGCGATCCTCGCCGGGCGCTTCCTGCTCGGGCTCCGCACGTGGGGGTCCATGCTCGCGGGCATGGCCCGCATGCCGTTCTGGCGGTTCCAGGCTTTCAGCGCGCTCGGCGGCCTCTTGTGGGCGGCGGTCATCGGAACCGCCGGCTACTTTCTCGGGAGCAACCTCGCGCTGCTCGAGGCGAGCATCCGCGCGATCGGGATCGGCGGGCTGGTCTTCGTCGTCGTCATCGCGTCGGTGTTGGTTGTGGCTCAGCAGCGCGCAACCCGCCGGCGATGACGCCGAAGCCGCCCCCAAGCAGAACAACGCCGAGGCCGCCGAGCACCTGCGCGGTGCCGATGGTGTCCGCGAGCGCGGCCGCGATCAGCACCGGCAGCGCGGATACCCCGTTGATCACCATGTAGAGCAGGGCGAAGATCCGGCCCCGGATCGCGTCGCTCGTCGACTCCATCAGGTAGGTGATGGCCGGGATCAGGATGGCGCCGAACTCGACGCCGAGCAGGAAGCTGAACGTCGCCCCGGTGATCCGGTTGTGCACCTGCAGGTCGGGGAAGTGGCGCATCGCCTCCGGCACCGCCGCGAGGGCGAGCAGCGTCGCGCCGTTGGCGACGAGCGAACCGGCGAGCACTCGCGAGCGATCGAGCGAACGGAGGAACTGGCCTAGCAGGATCGCGCTGAGAATCGCGCCCGCGGTCGCGGGGCCGAGGATGACGTAGGTGTCTTCGGGAGAGATCCCAATGACCTTGCTCACGTACGCGGGCGCCAGCGTGTAGAGCATGAACAGGACCAGGACGGCGATGCTCACCTGCCCGAACGCGAGGCGGAGGCCGCGCGACGCGCGCAGCGCCTCGAAGCCCTCCTGCAGGTCGACGAGCATCACGTGGAACCGGCTCCGGCTCTCCTCGACCGGAGAAACCGTGCGTCTCTCGAGCGCCGGGATCTCGGACGCAAAGATGAGCGACGCCCCGACGAGTAGCAGCGCGACCGCGCACCAGTACGGCGCGTAGAGGTCGATCCTCGACACGATCGGCGCCAGCACGCCGCCCACGACGAGGGTCAACACCATGGTCAGCAGCGACATCGAGTTCGCCGTGATGAGCGCCTCGCGCGGCAGGATCGTCGGGATCACCGCGGCCTCGGCGGGCCCGAATAGCTGGCCGACGGCGGAGAAGATGAACGTGATGAGCAGAAGGTGGAGGAAGTCGTCCTTCACGCCGGGGATGACCGACGCGATCGGGATCAGGGCGCCGGCGGCGGCCCGGCCGACGTTGCACCACAGCATGATCTGCTTGCGATTAAGGCGGTCGGCGATGACGCCTGCGGGCGGTGCGAGGAGGACCGCGGGGACCGTGTACGTGAGGAGCGTCACAGCGACGGACGTGCTGCCGCCGGAGATGTGGTACGCGAGGATGATCAGGGAGAAAAGCAAGAACTTGTCCGCCAGCTGAGCGGCCAGCTGGGCGAACCAGATGTTGCGAAACGCGGTGTACCGGAGAGCGCCGCGAAACCCGCCGGGAGCCTCGACCGGCAGCCTGATCGGATCCAAGACCGCTAGAGCCTAACGACCGGGAGACGAGTTGAATGCGCGGTAGACCGCTTCCCACTCGGCCAGGGTCAGCGTCTGGGGCCGGCGCGTCAGGTCGATATCGATCTCGGCGCCTCGAACGCGACCCAGGCGCGCAAGCGTGCCGCCGATCTGCTTGCGCCGGAACTGGAACACGGCCTCGACAAAGCGCAGGAAGGCGCGCATGTCATCGACGTCCACAGCTGGGCGCGCACGGACCTCGAGCACGACGAGCGCCGAGTCGACGCGCGGCGGCGGCATGAACGCTTCGCGCGGAATGGTCATCACAAGCCGCGGCTGCGCAAAGACCTGCACGGCCACCGTGGCGAGGCTTGCCATCGTCGTCGCCGTCCAGCGCGCCGCGACCTCCTTCTGGACGACGAGCGAAAGCCGACGGGGGCGGGGCGGCTCGTCGAGGAGCTTGGGGAGGAGCGCGCCCGTCAGGTTGTACGGGATGTTGCCGGCCACGATCTCGTCGCCGCCGGGGAACGCCCCCGCGACGTCGAAGCGAAGGATGTCCGCCTGCACGACCTCGACGTTCGCCAGGCCCGCGACCACCTCGCGCAGCGCCGGGATGAGGGCGCGGTCGAACTCGACGGCGACCACCCGCTTCGCCCGCGCGGCGAGCGCGACGGTCAGGGTGCCGGTGCCGGCCCCCACCTCGAGCACCTCGTCGCCCTGGGTGACCCCGGCCGCGTCCGCGACGGCGTCGCGAAGCGCGGGCTCGACGAGGAAGTTCTGGCCGAGGCGGTGCTGGAGCGTGATCCGGTGGCGGCGGAGGAGCTGCTCGAGCTCCCCGGCCTGTGCCGGGTCCATTACTTCATCTTTGGGAAGAGCGCGATCGCGTTGGAGCGCTCCTGGTCGCCCAGCTGCTCGACGCTGATGCCGCGCAGCTCCGCCACCACCTCGGCGGTGTCCACCAGGTACGCGGGACGGTTCGGCACGCCCATCCGCTTCTGGGCGTTGCCGTAGGGCGAATCCGTCTCGAGAAGGATCCGGTCGGCCGGGCAGCGCTTGACCACCTCGCGCAGCTCGTCGCGGCTCGGGCGAGTGACGAGCCCGGCGAACGAGAGGTAGAAGCCGACGTCGAGGAACTTCTGGGCCCACTCCCAGTCGAGGGCGAAGTAGTGCATCACGCCGCGGATGCCGCCGTGGGCCTTGATCGCATCCAGGATCTCCTGCGCCGCCCCACGGTTGTGGAGGCCCACGGGCAGCTGGAGCTCGACCGCGAGCGCGAACATCTCGTTCAGGCGCTGGATCTGGAGCTCGCGGTGGGGACCGCCGATGTGCTCGAAGTCGAGCCCGATCTCGCCGACGACCACGACCATCTCGTCCTTGGCGAGCTCACGCAGCGCCTGGAGATCCGGCTCCGACACCTCGAGCGGGTGGTGTCCGACCCCCGCCCAAACCTCCTCGTACGCGTGGCCGAGGCTGACGGCGTTGGCGCTCTGCTCGAGGTTCACCCCGACGCCGATCAGGCGCGTCACGCCCGCGGCGTTGGCCTGCTGCACCACCTCGGTCGCGTCGCCGAGCTCTTCGAGGTGAAGGTGCGTGTCGACGAACATGGCGCTAGTCGGCGACCTCGTCTAGACGCTTGAACAGCGGCGCCGGCGCCAGCAGCCTGCGGCCGGCTTCGAGGGCCGACGGCAGCCACCTTTCCCGCGCCGCGTAGTCACCGGTGATGATGCGGTGGGTGCCAAGGTCTTTGACCTCCGGCTGCGGCGCGACGACGTCGTCGTAACCCAGCATCTCGTGCAGCCTCTGCGCCGAGAAGGGGAGGAACGGCGCGAGCATCGTCTTCAGGTTGTCCACGCACCGCAGCGCCACGTAGAGGACGGTGCCCGCGCGTTCGCGGTCCGTCTTGATCGTGTGCCACGGCTGCTCTGTCCCGAGGTAGACGTTGACCTTCGACGCCACCCCCATCGCATGCTTCAGCGCGTTCTGGAACCTCGACTCCTCGAGCTGCCCGGCGACGTGATCGAGCGCGGCCTCGACCTCGCGCAGCAGGGCCTCGTCACCGGCCGTGAGCGGTCCCGGTTCTGGGACGGCGCCGAAGTTACGGTGCGTGTTCACCAGCGTGCGGTGGACAAGGTTGCCCCACGTGGCCACGAGCTCGTCGTTGTTGCGGCGCACGAACTCGCTCCACGTGAAGTCGGTGTCCTGGTTCTCGGGTCCGGCGATCATCAGGTAGTAGCGCAGCGCGTCGGCATCGTAGCCCTCGAGGACGTCCTTGACGTAGATCACCTGGCCCCGGCTGGTCGAGAACTTGCGCCCCTCCATGTGCAGGAACTCGCTTGCGACGATCTCGTCGGGCAGGTGCAGGTCGCCGGCTCCCATCAGGATCGCCGGCCACATCACCGTGTGGAAGGTTATGTTGTCCTTGCCCATCGTGTAGTAGTGGCGTGAGCCGTCGTTCTTCCACCACTCCTTCCACGCGTCCGGCTCTCCGCGCACGGCGGCCCATTCGATCGACGCCGACAGATATCCGATCACCGCGTCGAACCACACGTAGATCTTCTTGCTGGGGTTGTCCTCCCACCCAGGCAGCGGGACCGGCACTCCCCAGTCGAGGTCGCGCGTGATCGCGCGCGGTTTCAGGTTGCGCACGAACTCCAGCGAGTACTTGCGCACGTTCGGCCGCCAGTCGTCGTGGGATTCGATCCAGGTCTTGAGCTGCTCGCCCAGCGCGGGCAGGTCGAAGAAGAAGTGCTCGGTCTCGCGGAACTCGACCGGCGCGTCGCTGCCGCGCTGGTGCGGACCGATCAGGTCGATCGGATCAAGCTGGTTGCCGCAGTTGTCGCACTGGTCGCCGCGCGCGTCGGGATAACCGCAGATCGGGCATTTGCCCTCGATGTAGCGGTCCGGCAGCGTCCGTCCCGTCGCGGGGTCGAACGCGCCCATCTGCTTCCTCTTGACGAGGTAGCCCTTTTCGTGGAGCTGTAGGAACAGGTCCTGCGTCACGCGGTAGTGGTTCTCCGTCGTCGTCCGGGTGAAGATGTCGTACGTCATGCCCAGCCGCACGAGGTCGTCGACGATCAGGGCGTTGTTCCGGTCGGCGAACTCCCTGGGTGGGACGCGCTGCTTGTCCGCCTCGTACGTGATGGGAGTGCCGTGCTCGTCGGTGCCGCTTGCCATCAACACATGCGCCCCGCGCAGGCGCCAGTAACGCGCGAGCACGTCACCGGGCACCGCGAAACCGACCACGTGGCCGATGTGGCGCGGTCCGTTGGCGTACGGCCACGCGGGAGCTATGAGCACGTACTTGATATCAGGCACCGGAGATCACAAGGGTAAACTCGCCGCGCGCGCGGTCACCGAGTGCGGCGCCGACTTCCGCCGCGGTTCCTCGCAGCACCTCCTCGTGCACTTTGGTCAGCTCGCGCGTCACCGTGATGCCGCGGTCGGGCAACGTCTCCGCGATCAAAGCAAGCGACTTCACGATCCGGAAGGGCGATTCAAAGGCCACCGCGGGACGCGCGTCGGTCCGCAGCGACTCCAGCAACCGCCGCATCTCGCCGGGTTTGCGCGGCAGGTAGCCGAGGAAGGTGAAGCCCGGCCCGCCGTAGCCGGCGATCGACAGCGCGGCGGTGACCGAGCTCGGTCCCGGCACCGGCACGACGGTGTGTCCCGCCGCCCACGCCGCGGTGACCAGCGCCTGGCCCGGGTCGGAGAGCGTCGGCGTGCCGGCGTCGCTGACCAGCGCGACGTCGCCCTGTTCGAGGGCGGCCATGACGCGCGGCAGGCCGCGCCTCTCGACCGGCGCGCGGTAGCTGAGAAGCGGCTTGCGGATGCCATATCGGGCAAGCAGCCGCGACGTGACTCGCGTGTCCTCGGCGGAGATGGCGCTCACGTCGCCGAGGACGCGAACGGCGCGCGCGCTCAGGTCGTCGAGGTTGCCGATCGGCGTCGCCACCACGTAGAGCTTGCTCAAGCGCCCTCGAGCCACTCCCCCACCCGACCTGCGACCTCGCGGCTTCGCCCCACGAAACGCGAGGCCGGCGGCAGGATCTCGAGGAATGCCTTGCCGTAGTCGCGGCCGAGGATCCGGTTGTCGAGGATCACCACCGCGCCGTGGTCCGTCGACCGTCGGATCAGGCGGCCAAAGCCCTGCTTCAGGCGCAGCGCGGCCTGCGGCAGGGCGAGCTGCGAGAAGGGGTCGCGAACCTGCTCGGCGCGAGCGGCGTAGATGGGGTCGGTCGGAACCGGGAAGGGCAGGCGGACGACGATCACGCAGCTCAACCGCTCGCCGGGGATGTCGATGCCCTCCCAGAACGTCGACGTACCCAGCAGCAGCGGTCGGTCGGCCTCCTCGAACGATTTCAGCAGCTGACGCCGCTGCCCGTCGATGCCCTGGCCGAGGATCAGCACCTCGTCGAGGTCGATGCGCCGGCGAAGCGCCGCGTGCACGTCGCGCAGCTGCCGGTGCGATGTGAACAGCGCGAGCGTGCGTCCGCGCGCGCGCCGCGCCACGCCCGCGATGAGCTCCTCGACGGCGCCGTCGAACGCCTCGTCCTCCGGCAGTGGCATATCGGTCGGAAGGCAGAAAAGAGCCTAGTGGTAATAACCGAACGGGGACGGCAGGACCATCTACTCGACGTCGGGACCGAGGCCGACGCGCGACCGGAAGTAGTCGAACGTGCCGCCGACGGCGAGCGTCGCCGAGGTGAAGACCGTGGACCGCCGATCGCTGTACACGCGGTCGCGCAGCAACGAGCCGACGTTGATGGGGGCCGCGCGCAGGAGCAGGTTCTCGGCGCGCGACACCTGCGTGAACCAATACACGCGGTTGGAGTCGGGCCGCAGGAGCGCCTCCTCGACCACGGTCATCGCGACCTCGAGGCGCGAGCGGATCATCTCGAGCTCGCGGATGCCCTGGTCGGGCTCCTCGCCGCCGAGCCATTCGCGCACGCCGCCGACCGCCTTGCGCAGCGACGTGTCCAGCGCGGCAAGGGACGTGACCGCGTTCTCGGCGCAAAGGTGAAGCTCGGCCCACCCAGGACCGTCCCGCAGCGAGGTAGTGATGCGCAGCGACTCCTCGCGCCGTTCCGCCTCGCCGAGGCGCGACGCCACCCAGCCGTCGGCGACCCGGAACAGCTGCCGCACGCGCTCGGCGGCCGCGGAGGCCTCGGGCGCGGCGCCCGCGAGCGAGTCCCCCGACGCTCCCAGGTGCGGCTGCTTGCGCAGGTCCTCGAGCAGCCCGCCCGACAGGCGTTCGAGCAGGGCGATCACGCCCGGGCCGTCGACCTCCTGGCGCAGCCCGCGGGTGGCCGCCTCCTCGAGGTGATGCGCCTCGTCGATGACGAGGTGCTGGTGCTCGGGCAGCAGACCGCCGCCAACCTCGGCGTCGGCGAGCAGCAGGGCGTGGTTGACGACCACCAGGTCCGAGGCCTCCGCCTCGGCGCGCGCGCGGTGGACGTAGCAGTCCTCCTTCGTGCAGTGGATGCCGACGCAATCGAGGGGATCGCTCGCGACGTTGGTCCACCACACCTCCTCGCGGCCGTAGAGCCGGAGCTCGGAGCGGTCGCCGCTCTCGGTCGTGTGCAGCCAGGTCATGAGCTTGAGCTTGAACATGAGCTCCTCGGCGTCAGCGCAGGGCTCGACCAGGTAGCGACGCCAGCGGCGCAGCGAGATGTAGTTCGACCGGCCCTTGAGCAGACACGCCTTGAACTCCCAGGGCAGCCACTCCCGCAGGCCGGGCAGGTCCTTGCCCATGAGCTGCTCCTGCAGCGTGTGCGTGTTCGTCGAAACGACGACGCGCTCGCGGTGACCGACGGCGCGCGCCAGCGACGGCACGAGGTAGGCCAGGCTCTTTCCGGTCCCGGTCCCGGCCTCGACCACGAGCGTCCCGCCGCGGGCCTGGATCTGGGCGACCGCCAGCAGCATCTGCAGCTGGGATTCGCGGTGCTCGTAGCCCGGGAGGAGGTCGGCGAGCGGCCCCTCCGGCCCGGCGAGGCCCACCAGCGCAGACGGGTCGGCCGGCGGCGTCTCCGCGGCGCGCCCGCGGCCGGCAGGCTGGATCCGCTCGGCCACCGGCGGCTCCGGGTTCGGGTTGGGGGCGGTCAGGGCGTCGGCGAAGAACCTCGCCACGGGCCATTCGTACGGCGCGACCAGCGCCAGCATCGGCTCCTTCAGCCCGTCGTCGAGCGCCACCGCCTCGTCCCGCAGGCGGAGCAGGAGCTGGCGGGTGGCGTCGGCGTCATCCAGCGCCCGGTGCGGCCGGGGCTGGGTGAACCCCATCTCGGTGGACAGCAGGGGCAGGCTGTGGCTCCCGGCCGCCGGGAGCAGGATCCGGGCGATGTCGAGGGTGTCGAGGATCTGTTGCTCCGCGTCCCGGAAGCCGGCGGAGGTGAGGAAGTCGACGTCCAGCCTCGCCCCGTGGCCGACAGGCTGGCGTCCGCGAAGGAACTCGCTCAGCTCGCGCAGGGCGGCGTCAGGACGCGCCGCCCCCCGCAGCTCCTCCTGACGGATCCCGGTCAGGCGCAGCACGGTGTCCGGCACCGCGCGACCCGGATCGACCAGCCGTTCGAGCGTCGACGTTACCCCGCCGGCTGTGAAGGCGACTGCGCCGATCTCGATCACCCGGTCCCGCGCGGGGTCGAGACCGGTCGTCTCGAGGTCCAACGCCGCGTACTCGACCAAGGCGTTCCCGATTCTAGTAAGGGCCGAAATTGCCGACCCCGAAATGTAATATGTCCGGCCGATGGTAACCGGGGCGATCGAGGCTCCCAAGCGACTGGAAGACCTTCACGTCAGGCGTGATCTGGTCGCCAGCCTCCTTCTCCGCACCCTCGCCTTCGCCGACCAACTGACCGGCGCGGCCCTCGAGCAGCGCCTCGGCCTTCCCTTCGAAACCTTCGCCCCGCTCATCGACGAGTTCGAGAAGAACCAGCTGATGGACACGCGTGGTGTGTCCAACGACCCGGGCATGGAGGGTCGCCCTTACCCGGTGAAGATGAACTACGCCATCTCCGGCGCCGGCCGGCAGCGCGCCGCCGAGATGTCGGCCGTGCAGACACGCTACCTCGGGCCTTGCCCGGTCAACTTCGAGGACTACCTCGCGCTGATCCGCTCGCAGGTGACGGGCAAGTCGCCTGTCACCGACGCGCAGCTCAAGAAGGCCCTCGGCGAGCTCGAGCTCGAGCAGCACGTGATCGACCAGATCGGCGGCGCCATGGTCTCGCGCGCGTCGCTGTTCATCTTCGGCGCCCCCGGCAACGGCAAGAGCACGATCACCGAGCGCATGGCCCTGCTCATGGGCGCGCCCATCGAGATCCCGCACGCCGTCGCCATCGGCGACGAGATCGTCCGCGTGATCGACCCCGTCTACCACAAGGTCGCCGAGGGCGAGCAGCCCATCGACCGCCGCCTGGTCAAGGTCGAACGCCCGGTCGTCACCGCCGGTGGCGAGCTCAAGCTCCAGCAGCTCGACCTCACCTACGACCCGCAGAACAGGTACTACGAGGCGCCGCTGCAGTGGAAGGCGAACGCAGGCGTGTTCGTCATCGACGACTTCGGCCGCCAGGAGGTGCCGCCGATGCGCCTCCTCAACCGCTTCATCGTCCCGATGGAGAAGAAGATCGACTACCTCGACCTCTCGGCGTCCGGCCGCAAGATCGAACTGCCGTTCCTGTGCCAGGTGGTGTTCTCGACGAACCTCTCGCCCACCGAGCTCGTCGACGAGGCGTTCCTCCGCCGCATGGCGTACAAGATCGGCGTCGGCAACCCCACGCCTGAGGCCTTCGGCCGCATCCTTCGCTTCGAGTGCCAGCGGCAGGGCGTGCCCTGGGACGAGAAGGCGATCGGATACCTGCTCAACAACCTCTACGGCAAGAAGCCGCTGCGCGGCTCGCATCCTCGCGCACTGATCGCGCGCCTGGTGGACCTGGCCAACTACCGCCAGCAGGCGCCGCGGCTCACGCCGCAGTCGTTGAAGGAGGCGTTCGACGCCTGCTTCAACCCCGCGCTCGGGTCGCTCGTCGAGGACGACTGGGCGCGGCCCGCGATCGGCTAGGCGCGCACCTCACACTTTGCCCGGCACGCTGTGCCGGTACGTCCGGTCCGACCCCGGCTACACAGGCAGCGCCACGCCCTCCAGCCGCCGCCGTATTCCTTCTATATCCGCGTACAAGCCGCGCTTGTCCGCCGGCAGCAGCTCGGCGATGGCGACCATGATCGCGTCGGCCGCCTCCTCGTGGGATATGCGCTCCCCGCCGGCGCGTTTCTGGGGGACGACGAACGGCTTGCCGAACTTGATGTGCACGGGCACGCGGCGAGGCCACATGCTGCCCTTGGGCATGCACTCGCGCGTGCCCGTGAGCGCGACCGGCAGCACCGGACACCCGGACTTCTGGGCGATGAACCCTGCGCCCGGCTCCGGTTTGGACAGTGTCCCGGACTCGACCCGAGTGCCCTCGGGGTAGATCACCAGCACCTCCCCGGCCCTGAGCAGGTCGAACGCCCGGCGCAAGGCGACGCGATCGGCGGTGTGCCTGACGACCGGAAATGACCCGTAGGCGGAGAAGAGCCACCTCATCCAGCCTTTGCGGAAGTACTCGGACTTGGCCATGCTCCAGCTGTCGGGGCGCGGAAGGAACGCCGGCACCATCGGCGGGTCGAGCGTGGCGAAATGGTTGGCGCAGACGACCAGGCCTCCCGTCATCGGCACGTTCTCCGTCCCCTCGACGGAGAACAGCCCGACGAGGAACGTGCGAGTCAGGGTGCGCATCAAGGCGCGCAGGAACGCCCTCAGCACCGGCGCGCCTCGACCTTACTGACGATCCTCGCCACGACCTCGTCGAGCTCCAAGTTATCGGTGTCGATGATGGTCGCGTCCGACGCCGGCTTGAGCGGAGCTATCGGGCGTTCGGTGTCCACGCGGTCGCGGTGCTCCACCTCCTGGCGCATTGCGTCGGCGTCCACCGCCTCACCCCGGCGTTCGAACTGCGCGGTTCGCCGGCGGACCTTCTCGTCGAGGCTCGCCGTGAGGAAGAACTTGTGGTCGGCGTCGGGGAAGACCACCGTGCCGATGTCGCGCCCGGCCATCACCACGCCTCCGTGCGCCATCGCGCGCTGGCCCTCGACCAGCGCCTTGCGCACCCCGGCGGTGGCGGACACGACGGGCAGCGTCTCGGCGTGGTCCGCGTCGTAGATGCCGTCCGTGAGCTCTTCGTCGCCGGCCCACACCCGCTCGCCCTCGATGCGGATCGGCGTCGATTCGGCGAGTCGCGTGATCGCTTCCGCGTCGTGCGCGTCGAGGCCCCGCTCCGCGGCGAGACGCGTGATCGCGCGGTACATGAGCCCGCTGTCGATGAAGGGCAGGCCCAGCTTGTCCGCCACCCGCCGGCCGACCGCGGACTTGCCCGAGGCGACGCCGCCGTCGATCGCAATGATCATGGGGCGATGATCATCCGTCCTCCAGCCCCGCGGCCCGACGCAGCACCGACACCTCGCGCGGGGCGAGCACGCGCCATTCGCCAGGCTTCATGCGCCCGACCCGCAGCGGGCCGAAGGCCGTGCGGCGCAGCGCGACGACGCGGTGGCCGACGGCCTGCAGCATGCGCCTGACCTGGCGATGCCTGCCCTCCGTGATGATCACGCGGAGGTCGGCACGCCCCGAGTCACGGTCGCCCCGCGTCGCGCGCACGACCTCGACCCGAGCCGGCGCCGTCATGCCGTCTTCCAGCCTGACGCCGCGCCGGAGGGCGGTGAGGTCGCGCTCCTCTGGCACCCCCGCGACGGTGACCGAATACTCCTTCTCCACCTTGTAGCGCGGATGGGTGAGCCGGTACGACAGCTCGCCGTCATCTGTGAGCAGGAGCAAGCCCGTCGTGTCGCCGTCGAGCCGCCCGACGGGGAACAGCCGGTGACCCGCTGAGCCCTCGCGTCCGATCACGTCGAGCACAGTCTTGCGCGCGGCCTCGTCCTTCGCCGTGGTGATCACGCCGAGCGGCTTGTCGAGGACGACGTAGCGGTGCGCCGCCGGCGGCACCACGCGCCGCCCGTCGACCGTGACAGTGTCCATCTCCGGCTCGATCAGCACGCCGGACGCGGGCGGCCGCTTGCCGTTCACGCGCACAGAGCCGGAGGCGATGAGGGCGTCGGCCGCGCGCCGGCTGGCGACACCAGACCGCGCCAGAAACCGGTTTAACCTCTCGCCCGTTCCAGCTGCTCCGTGCCTTCGCTGGGGGTCGGGAGGTGGTCGAGCGACTCGAGGCCCATGACCTGCAGGAACCGCATCGTCGTCCCGTAGAGCTTGGGCTGTCCCGGTCCGGACCCACGCCCCACCTCGGTGATGAGGTCGCGCAGCTCGAGATTGCTCAGCACGCTGTCGCAGTTCACCCCGCGCACCTCCTCGACGCGCGCCCTGGTCACGGGCTGCTGGTAGGCGACGATCGCAAGCGTCTCGTAAGCCGCCTGTGACAGCCGGCCGGACACCTCTGGGCGCAGCGCCCGCCGGACCGCGGCGGCGTACTCCGGCCGCGTCGCGAGGTGCACCTCGTCGTGATGGCGCATGAGCATGACCCCACGGCCGTCGAGGGTCTCGCGCAGCTTCTCGAGCGCGCCCTCGACGCTGTTGCGGTCGGAGTCGGTCGCCTGCTGCAACTCGCGCACCTTCAGGGGCCGGTTGGAGCTGAAGAGGATCGCCTCGAGCGCGGCGGAAACGTCACTCACCGGCGACGCGAGCCTCGACGTGGATCGGTCCGAAGCGTTCCTTCTGCCGGACGCGCACGGCCGCGCGGCGGATGAGCTCGAGCACGGCCACGAAGGTCACCACCGCTTCGAGCCGGTCCTCCGACTCGAGGATGAGCTCGATCAGGTCGATCGGTCCTCCGCGAAGCCGGTCCGTGATGACGTCGAGCTTTTCCTGCAGCGTCCACGTCCGGCCGCGAACCACGAGCGGCCTCGGCGGGATCCGTGCCAGGACGCGGTTGAACGCCTCGACCAGGAAACCGACATCGAGCGGCTCCTCCTGGCCGCCGGCCTCGACCGGCCGCGCCGGAGGAGGAAACGCAAACGTCTCCTGCTGCGCGCGTTCGAGCAGCTCGCCCGCGATCTCCTTGTAGGCCCTGTACTCCTCGAGGCGCTGCCGGACCTCGTCCTCCCAGCCGAGGAGCTCGGTCTCCTCGTCCGTCGGCGGTTCGCCCGGAAGAAGGCGGATCGACTTCAGCAGCAGGAGGCGCGCCGCCATCCACAGGAACTCCGCCATCTCCTGGGCGTCCGGGATCTCGCGCGCGGCAACCTCCGCGAGGTAGGCGTCCGTGACCTTGGCGAGCGAAACCTTGAAGATGTCCACCTCCTCCCTCTCGACGAGGGCGAGGAGAAGCTCGAGGGGGCCTTCGAAGACCGTGGTGGTGACGGCCAGGCGGCTTGGCGCCGTTTCCATCGACCCGCAACCTTACCTGAGATTGACCTGGTGGAACCTCTCGACCCGTGCGACGCTCCGCCAGCGTCGCGTCAGGGCCGCCGCGCTCCCGGTCTGACTCTCGTGCGCGAGCCGGGAGCGAATCTTCGTGTCAAGCACCTCCGATACGTCAACCTCGAGGTTCGGCTGCAGGCCGCCGAAGCACCACGCCTCCGCGGTCTCATGCGGATCGCCGGCGCCCGGAAACGTGAGCGGGTCGCGCGCGCAAGGCCAGGCCGCGTCGAGCGAGACACGACCCACCACCCGGTGGTCCGGATGAAAGCGGAAAGGCACGTTGGGGTCGAACGTGAGGAGGACGTCGGGCTTCGTGTTGCGGATCTCGCGCACGAACTCCTGGCGCAGGTCCAGCGATTCGACCAGCTCGGCGTCGGGGTGGCGCAGGAACTTGACGTGCTTCACTCCGAGAACGTCCGCGGCGAGCTCCTGCTCACGCTCACGTATGCGCGCCATCTTCTCTCGCGATTTCTTCGCGTCCCGCGCGCCCTTGTCGCCTGAGGTCGCGACCACGAAGTCGACGCGCGCGCCGTGCCCGGTCATCAGCAGCACTGAGCCCGCGCAGTAGAACTCGATGTCGTCGGGATGCGCGACGATGCACAGCACGCGTTTGATGCGAGCGTCGGACGGCCCGGCGAACAGCCTCGAACGAGCCACGTCAGCGCCGTGCCTCTTGGAGCAGTTCCTGCGCGCGGGCCACGGCTTTGGCCGTGACGCCGCCGCTCATCATCCGAGCGAGCTCGGCGGCCCTGTCCTTCTGCGTGGTGAGCTCGCGCACCGTGACCACGTTGCGGCCGTCGCGGCCGGGCGCCTTCTCGACGACGAGGTGGTGATCGGCGAACGAGGCTATCTGGGCGAGGTGGGTGACGACGAGCACCTGGTGACGGGCGCCCAGCGCCTTGAGCCGGAGTCCCACCTGGATCGCGGCCTCGCCGCCGATGCCCGCGTCGACCTCGTCGAAGACCATCGTGGGCATCCGGTCCGCGTCGGCGCCCACCGTCTTGATCGCGAGCATCACACGCGCCAGCTCGCCACCCGAGGCCACCTTCGCGAGCGGCGCCGGCGGCTCGCCCGGGTTCGCGGAGAACATCATCTCCGCGACTTCCGAGCCGGTGGCGGTGATTTCGGGCAGCGTGCGCAGGACGACCTCGAACAGGGCGCCCTCAAGCCGCAGCCCAGCGAGCTCTGTCGCCACCGCCTTTTCCATCCGGCCGGCGGCGGCACTTCGGGCGCGTGCGAGCCGCTCCGCGCGCGCTTCGAGCTCGGCCCGCCGGGCGGCGAGCTCGTCGCTCGCTCGCGATACGGCAGCTTCGAGGTCTTCGGTCGCGCCGAGCTGGGTCTCGAGGCGGGCGCGCTCGGCAACCGCCGACTCGATCGTCCCGCCGTGCTTGCGCTTGATCGCCTCGAGCTCCGCGAGCCTCGCCTCGATAGCTTCGAGCCGGGCCGGGTCGGCGTCGAGCGCGTCGACGTAACCGCGCAGCTCCGCCGCCACGTCCGCGCTCTCTGCGGCCAGGGCGTCGAGGCGCGTGGCGTGCTCAGCCAGTCGAGCGTCCAGCGCCGCCGCGGTGCCGACGGCTGCCGCCGCCCGCGCGATCGCGTCCTCACGCAGCGCGTCCACGGCCCGCGCGCCCAGCTCGCCAAGCCTGGCCGCGTGTCGTGTCGCCGTGCGTTCGGCCGCCAACGCCTCGTCCTCACCGGCGACGAGCTGCGCGCGACGGAGCTCTTCCAGCTGCCAGCGCATGTACTCACGCTCGCGCTCCCCGCGCGACCGCAGCTGCTCGAGGTCGCGCACAGCCTGCGTCGCGGCGGCCCACGCCGCATGCGCCACCGCCACGGCCGCGCGCGCGTCCAGCGCCCCGCCGTACGCGTCGAGGAGCTCAGTCTGGGTATCGGCGTCGAGCAGCGCGTGCTGGGCGTGCTGCCCGTGGACGGCCACCAGGCGCTCGCCCACCTCGCGCAGCTGCGCGGGCGTCGCCGGCCGTCCGTCGATCTTCGCCGCCGTGCGCTTGCCGACATCCCGCTGGAGCACGAACGAGTCGAAGACCGCCTCCACCGAGGCACGCTCGGCGCCGTGGCGGACCTGATCGGCGCCGCCGCGGGCGCCAAGCGCGAGGCTGAGCGCGTCGATGAGGAGCGACTTGCCGCTTCCCGTCTCGCCCGTGAGCAGGTTGAGGCCCGGGCCGAAGCGAACCGTCGCCTCCGCGACCAGGGCGAGGTCGCGGACCTTTAGCGCTTTGAGCAAAGCGGTCCTATTTTTTCGGCACCAGGGGGCGGCCCCATCCAAGCTTCTCGCCGAGCCGCTCGTAGAAAGCCTCAGGTGGGCTGAACCTGACGACCTTGAGCGTTCGCGCGTGCGTACCGCAGCGAATCACGTCCCCGCTCGCGACCCGGACTCCCTCTCGTGCGCCGTCGACGTACATCAGGCCTGGGCCCCGCACCACCTTGAGGCTGATGTCCTGGTCGGGGGCGAACACGATCGGCCGCACGGTAAGCGCGAACGGGTTCATGGGCACGAGAACCAGGTCGCGCAGCGTGGGCTCGAGGATGGGACCGCCGCTTGCGAGCGCGTAGGCGGTCGAGCCGCTGGCCGTGGCGACGATCGCCCCGTCCGCGTCGATCACGCCGACCGCCTGGCCGCCGACGTCGATCTCGAGGCGCAACATCCGCGCCTCGCCCGAGTGGTCGATGACGACCTCGTTGAGACCGACCGAGCTGTCGCGCACCTTGCCGTCGCTGAGAAGCGCGACCTCGAGCATGGTCCGCTCCTCAGTCCGGTACGCGCCCCTGAAGAACTGGTCGAGGCCGTGCTCGAGTTGGGGCTCCTCGAGCTCGGTCAGGAAGCCCAGCCGGCCGAGATTCACGCCGAGGATGGGAATTCCCACGGGGGCGGCGAGACGCGCTCCGGCGAGAAAGGTGCCGTCCCCGCCCAGCGTGACGAGAAGCCCAGTGCCTTCAGGCGCCGATGCCGGGCCGTCGCGCTTGACCTCGACGGCGTCCGCCCCATGCCTCTTGGTCGCCTCGAG
>CBJLKR010000002.1:0-33891 GCA_966423695.1 uncultured bacterium
GCGACATGGACACGAACATGTACGAGCGCCAGGCGGGCGGCGACCTCGAGATCGGCTCCTACGCGCACCGTCCGATCCTCTACGACCCGGAGGACCTGCCTTCGGTCGAGCAGGCGGCGCTCTCGCCGACCGAGTTCCCGTTCACCCAGGCCGACTTCGAGGAGCAGATGCAGCACGCCCTCGAGCTGATGCCCGAGATCGTCGGGGACGAATCGGTCGGCGTGAAGTACGCGATCAACGGCATCCTCTCTCTGACCCCCGACGGAATGCCCGTGCTCGGCGAGTCGCCGGACGTCAAGGGCCTGTGGTCGGCGGCCGCGGTGTGGGTGAAGGAGGGCCCGGGCACGGGCAAGGCCGTCGCGGAATGGATGGTCCACGGCGAATCCGAGATCGACCTCCACTCGTCCGATATCGCCCGCTTCCACGAGCACCAGAGGACGCGCGCGCACGTCCGGGCAAGGGCGGCCGAAGGTTTCAACAAGACCTACGGCATCGTCCACCCCTCGGAGCAGTGGGCGTCCAACCGCGACGTCCGCCTGGCGCCGTTCCACGTCCGGGAGAAGGAGCTGGGCGCGTTCTTCTTCGAAGCCGCCGGGTGGGAGCGCCCCTTCTGGTACGAGTCCAACCAGGCGCTGCTCGCGGAGTTCGGCGACCGTGTGACACGCCGCACGGCCGAGTGGGATGCGCGGTGGTGGTCGCCGATCATCAACGCCGAGCACCTCGCCATGCGCGAGCGAGCCGGGATCTTCGACCTGTCCGCCTTCACGATCTTCGACATCGTCGGGCCCGGCGCCCTGCAGTCGGTGCAGCAGACGGTGCTGCGCCAGATGGACGTGCCGGTCGGACGCGTCGTGTACACGCCGGTGCTCAGCCCGGAGGGCGGCTTCAAGTCCGACCTCACGATCATGCGGCTCGGCGAAGAGCGCTTTCGCGTCGTCACCGGCGGCGCGGCCGGGATGTCGGACAAGAAGTGGTTCTGCGACCACCTCGCCGCGGGAGCCGAGATCGCCGACCTGACGTCGGCGATGACGACGATCGGCCTGTGGGGCCCACGCGCGCGAGACATCGTGGCTTCGGCGACTTCCGACGACGTGTCCAACGAGGGCTTCAAGTTCGGGACGTGCCGCGTCATCGACATAGGCACCCAGCGCGTCCTGGCGTCCCGCATCTCGTACGTCGGCGACCTTGGGTGGGAGCTGTATGCGCCGATGGAGCAGGGGTTGAAGCTGTGGGACACGCTGTTCGAGGCGGGCCGCCCCCACGGCATGGTGCCGTGCGGCATCGGCGTGTACGGCACGACCGGCCGGCTGGAGAAGAGCTACCGCGCGCACGGCAACGAGCTCGAGACCGAGTACAACGTCGTGGAGGCCGGAATGGCCGCGCCTCGCGTCAAAGACGAGAGCTTCGTGGGCAGGGAGGCGCACCTGCGGCACCGCGACGAGGATCCGGCCGCGATCCTCTGCACGCTCACGGTCGACGACCACACCTCGAAGTCCGGCGAGAAGCGCTACATGCTCGGGCGCGAGCCGGTCCTGCGCCGCGACGGCTCGCGCATCGTCGACAGGCGCGGCCGCGGCTCTTATGTGACGAGCGCCGGCGCCGGACCCTCGGTGGGCAAGCACATCCTCATGTCGTACCTGACGCCCGAGGAGGCGGTCGTGGGGAACCAGCTGCTGGTGGAGTACATGGGCGAGCGGTATCCGGTCACCGTCGCCGTCGCCGGCGCGACGCCTCTGTTCGACCCCGAGAACACTCGCATCAGGTCCTGACCGGATGCGCATCGCCGTCTGTGTCAAGCGCGTACCGATAACCGGAGGGCGGATCGTCCTCACGGATGACGGGCGGGCGATCAACACCCAGCACCTCGGCTTCACGATCAGCCCGCACGAGGAGTGCGGCGTCGAGGAGGCGGTGCGGCTCATCGAGGCGAACAAGGGCGAGTCGGTGGTGCTCACGCTCGGCTCGGCCGAGGCGGTGGAGCAGCTGCGCGACGCGATGGCGCTCGGCATCGACCGCGCGATCCACCTGCAGACCGATGGACGGGAATGGGACGCTGAAGCGAGCGCGGGCGCGCTGCTCGAGGCGATCCGCGCCGACGAGGCGGCGCACGGGCCGTTCGACATCTTGTTCTTCGGCAACGAGTCGGCCGACTCGGGCGGGTTCCAGGTGGGCATCCGCGTCGCGTACGCGCTCGGCCGGCCGTGTGTCACGGGCCTGAAGAAGGTCACGGTCGAAGGCGCGAGCGTGCGCTGCGAGCAGGAGGTGGAGGGCGGTCGCGACGTGTACGTGGTGCCGCTCCCCGCCGTGTTGACGGTGAAGGAAGGGCTGAACCTGCCGCGATATCCCTCGGTGCCGGGGCGCATGCGGGCGAAGAGCAAGCCGGTTGCCGTGAGCACGCCTGAGCGGCCGGCGCCACGGCTCGAGCTGGTGCGCCTTGCCGTTCCCGCCGGCCAGGGGCGCCGCGCCGAATCGCTCGGGTCGGGCGCCGCGGCGGCGCCCGCGCTCGTCGACGTGCTGGCGAAGGCAGGACTCTTGTGAACATTGCCAACAGCGTCGTCCTGCTCGACGACCGCACCGACGTCTCCCGCCAGGCGTTGACGCTCGCGCGCAGGTTCGGCGAGCCCCGCTCGATCGTCATGGACCTGTTCGAACCGTTCGCCCCCGATGCCCTGGCCGACGCGATCGCGAGGTGCGGCGCGGCGGCGGTGTTCGGACCGGGCACGGAGCGAGGCAACGATGTCCTCGCGAGGGTCGCCGCACGACTGGGTCTGCCGCTCGCGGCCAACTGCGTCGCGGCCGAGCCGGGCGACCCGGTGCGTGTGACCCGTTTGCGCTGGGGCGGCAGCCTGCTCGAGGAGGCCCTCCTGCATACGCCCAAGCCGCTGATCACGGTGGCGCCGCACACCGTCAGCCCGGACTCTGGCCTGCCCCCGGCGCCGCTTGAGATCGATGCTCCGGACCATCGCCAACCCGAAGTCCGGGTCGTCGAGCACGTCCAACCCAGGGATGGCGGCGTCTCCCTGGCCGCGGCCAAGGTCATCGTCAGCGGCGGGCGGGGCGTCGGCTCGAAGGAGGGGTTCGCGATGATCGAGGAGCTCGCAGGCCTGCTCGGGGCGGCGGTGGGTTGCTCGCGAGCGGTGACGAGCGCCGGCTGGCGGCCGCACAGCGACCAGGTGGGGCAGACGGGCACGAAGGTCGCGCCCGAGGTCTACATCGCGTGCGGCATCTCCGGTGCCACGCAGCACATGGCCGGGCTCAAAGGCGCAAAGCGCATCGTCGCCATCAACACCGACCCGCAGGCGCCGCTCATGCTCAACGCCGACTACACCGTGACGGGCGACCTGAAGGAGATCGTGCCGGCGATCTCGGCCGAGCTACGCAAACGCCGCTAACCGCCATCGCGCTGGCGCTGGTGCTCGCCGTATCGGGCGTGCTCTTCACGCGGCGCTCGCGAGACCGCTACGGCGTCGTCCGCGCGGGCAAGCCGGTCAAGCGGTTCGACGACGTCGCCGCCCGGCTCCGCGCGGAGGCGACCGTCGTCCTCGGCCAGTCCAAGCTGCTGCAGCGCCTCGGCCCCGGGCTCATGCACGCCGCCATCTTCTGGGGGTTCATCGTCCTGCTGCCGACGATCCTCATCGCCATGATCGGCGCCGTCGATCCGCACGCGACGCTGCCGTGGCTCGGCGCCCAGGGCTGGTACTCGCTTCTCGTCGACGTCTTCGCCGTGCTCGTGCTGGCGGGCGTGCTCGCCGCTTTTGCCATCCGGAAGCTGCAGCGGCCGGCGCGGTTCAAGGGCAGCCACCTCGGCGAGGCCGACCTGATCCTCGGCCTCATCGGAGGCATCGTCGTCACCCTCCTGCTCTGGCACGCGTCCCAGATCGCGCTCGCCCTGAACGACTACCCGGCCGCGTGGGCGCCCGCGTCGAGCGCGCTCTCACACCCCGTCGGACCGGCGGCGCCATGGCTCGAACGCGTCGCCGTCTGGGCGCACGTGCTGCTGATCTTGACGTTCCTCGTCTACCTGCCCTACTCCAAGCACCTCCATATCGCGGTGGCGGCGATCAACGTGTACTTCGGACGCACGCGCGCGCGAGGGCGCCTCGAGCCCATCGACTTCACGCAGCCGGACGACAAGGTCCGCTTCGGCTCCGCGACCGCCGCCGATATGACCTGGAAGCAGCGTCTCGACGTCATGTCGTGCACCGAATGCGGGCGCTGCCAGGACGTGTGCCCCGCCTACAACACCGGCAAGCCGCTGTCGCCGAAGCTCGTGATCATGTACGAGCGCGACCACCTGCTCGGCGGGAAGACGACGCCCATCGTCCCGAACGCGGTCGTCGACGAGATGGTCTGGGACTGCGTCACGTGCGGCGCCTGCGTCCGCGAATGTCCGGTGGGCATCGAGCACATCGACCACATCGTCGACCTGCGCCGCAACCTCGTCATGGTCGAGTCGCGCTTCCCGGAGGAGGCCGGCACCATGCTGCGCGACGTCGACCGCACGTCGAATCCTTGGGGAAGGCCGCAGTCCGACCGCACGCAGTGGGCGGAGGGCCTCGGCGTGCGCGTGCTGCAGCCCGGCGACCCCGCGCCCGACGTCCTGTTCTGGGTCGGCTGTGCTCCGGCGTTCGACGAGCGCGCGCGTCGCGCCGCCGTCTCGACGGCCAAGCTTTTGCTGAAGGCCGGAGTCGACTTCGCGATCCTCGGCCCGCGCGAGTCGTGCAACGGCGACCCGGCGCGGCGCATGGGCGACGAGTACACCTTCCAGCGCCTCGCGGGCGAGAACATCGAAACGCTCAACACGGCCGGGGTCAAGAAGATCCTCACCACGTGCCCCCACTGCTTCAACACCCTGGGCAACGAGTACCGCGACTTCGGCGGCAGCTACGAAGTCGTCCACCACACCGCCTTTCTGGCCGAGCTCGTGCGCGCCGGCAAGCTCTCGCCCGCGCCGGGCGACCAGACGATCACCTACCACGACTCGTGCTACCTCGCCCGCCACAACGACGTGCGCGAGGAGCCGCGCGAGCTGGTGGCGGCGGTGGGCAAGCCGATCGAGATGTCGCGCACCAGGCAGCGCACGTTTTGCTGCGGCGCCGGAGGCGCGCGGATGTGGATGGAGGAGAGGCGCGGCCGGCCGATCAACCAGGAACGCGTGCGCGAGGCCGAGGCCACCGGCGCGGAGACGCTCGCGGTCGCGTGTCCTTTCTGCACGGTGATGCTCGACGACGGCGTGCGCGAAACGGGCGCGAAGCTCCAGGTCTTCGACCTGGCGACCCTGCTGCACGAGGCGGTGGAGCGCCGCCAGCAGAATCAGGCGGGCTGAACGACCTCCACGCGCAGGGTGTGCCCGTGCGTCGCAAACTGCCCCGGGCTCTCGGCCATGCCGGTGACGACGTCGAAGCTCACCGTGTCGCCGTCGTTGGTTTCTAGAACGTGGGTCGTCATCTCCACGGCGCCGCCCAGGATCGACCACACCGACTGGCGGATCTCACGCCGCGAAAGCCGCGTGGCGGTCGTGAGCCGAAGCCGGAGCACGCCGCCGACGTCGACAGTGACCTCGTCGAGGCGCAGGCCGGTGATCGCGATCCGGTCGCGCAGGCCCGGCAGGAGATGCGCCTCCGGGTCCTCGGCGACCCACCGCTCCCGAGCGGCAAGATCGGCCAGCTCCGCGATCGCCGGCAGCGCGGCGCGCGCGTCGGCGATACCCTCTCCGCGCTCGTCGGTGTCCCAGCGACGCGCCACGACTCCAGCCTAGGTCAGGCGGCGGTCGTGAACAGGACCCGGTTCTTCGAGGGGTCGGCGGCCGTGAAACCCGCGCCATCCTCGACGACGCTCACATCGCCGTGCTCGAGCCGGCCGACCACGTCCTCGAGGTCGCGCCTGGTCGGCAGCTCGACGGTGAAACGTCGCAGCCCCGCCGCGCCGGCCGGCGCCGGCGTCACGCCGCGTCCGGCCCACTCGTTGAGGCCGAGGTGATGGTGATACCCACCCGCCGAGACGAACCCGACCCCGGGGACGTTGCCCATGACGTCGAAACCGACCAGGTCGTGATAGAAGCGCAGCGCCTGGTCCACGTCCGCGACGTGCAGGTGGACGTGACCCATCCGCGTGCCTGCCGGCATCGGCTCATCGAGGCTGTCGTCGTCGCGGAGGTGCGTGAACAGCTCCTCGAGGTCGATCGGGTCGCGCCCCGAGCGCGGGTTGCCGTCCTTGTCCCACGCCGCGAAGGTGCCGCCGGCAAAGCCCATGAACCCATCCTCAGGCGACTCCGTGTAGATCTCGATCCCGTTGCCGTCGGGATCCCAGAGGTAGTTCGCCTTCGTCATCACGTGGTCGGTCGGGTACTGCGCCCAGCGGAGGCGGGCAAGGCGGCCGATGACGCGAGCCAGCTCACGACGGTCGGGGACGACGAGGGCGAGGTGGTACAGGCCTGAGGTGTGCGGCACCACCGGCCGGTCAGCGCCGGGATGCAGGACGACGACCTCGCGGCCGTGCGCGCCCATCCGGATCTCCGGGCCTTCGGACGGCAGCGCCGTGAGGCCGACGTAGTCGCGGTAGAACCGAAGGGCGCGGTCGGCGTCGGTGACCGCGATGTCGACGGTCCCCATGCCGGTCCTGGCCGCGATCGATTGAGCCTGCACGGCTCCTATCTACCCGAAGCGCGGCCGCGCTATTCGTTTAGGAGAGACCGACGATCTCTCCGTTCTCGTCGATGTCGATGCCGACGGCATTCGGAGTCGTGGGCAGGCCGGGCATGGTCCTCATCTCGCCGCAGATCGGGTAGATGAACCCCGCCCCGACCGAGGCGCGCACCTCGCGCACGGGCAGCACCCATCCCGTCGGCGCGCCCTTGAGCTTGGGGTCGGACGAGATCGAGAGGTGCGTCTTGGCGACGCAGACCGGCAGCCGGCCGAAACCGCTCGCCTCGTAGGCGTCGATCTGCCGGGCGGCGGCCGCGTCGTACTCGACCCCCCGCGCCCCGTAGATGCGCAGCGCGATGGCCTCGATCTTCTCGCGCAGCGTCGCGGCGTCGGGATAGAGGAGCTGGAAGTGGCTCGGCTCCTCCGCCGCCTCGGCCACCATCTCGGCGAGCTCGACGGCGCCCGCGCCGCCCTCGGCGAAGTTGTTGCACACAGCCGCCCTGACGCCGAGGTGCTCGGCCAGCTCGCGGATCGCTCGGTGCTCCGAGGGGTGGTCGCCGGGGAAGGCGTTGATGGCCACCACCGGCGTCACGCCATGGATCTGGATGTTCTCGACCTGCTTGCGCAGGTTGGACGCCCCGGCCATCACGTCGTCCGGGTTCTCCTTGAGGAGATCTTCGGGCAGCGGGCGACCCGCGACCACGCGGTACTTGCCCGAGTGCACCTTCAATGCGCGCACGGTCGAGACCACGACTGCGGCGTCCGGGGCCAGGCCTGATGTCCGGCACTTGATGTTGAAGAACCGCTCTGCGCCCATATCGGCGCCAAACCCGGCCTCGGTGACGAGGAAGTCGCCGCCGTGGATGCCGATGAGGTCGGCCAGCACCGAGGACGCGCCGTTGGCGATGTTCCCGAACGGTCCGGCGTGGACGAGCACCGGCGTGTTCTCGAGCGTCTGCAGCAGGTTCGGCTTGATCGCGTCGCGCATGATCACCGTCATCGCGCCACCGGCGTGGAGGAAGTCGGCAGTGATCGGCTTGCCGTCGCGCGCGAGCCCGATCACCATCCTGCCCAGGCGCTTGCGCATGTCCTGCAGCGAGGTGGAGAGCGCGAGCACGGCCATGACCTCCGAGGCCGCCGTGATGTCGAACCCGGTCTGCCGGGTGACGCCGTCCTCCGGCGCGCCGAGGCCGACGACGACGCTGCGGAGGACGCGGTCGCTGACGTCCAGGACGCGCCGCCACGTGATGCTGTGGAGGTCGACGGGGAAGTCGCGAAGGCTGTGGTGGATGAAGTTGTCGATCATCGCCGCGAGCAGGTTGTGCGCCGCGGTGACCGCGTGGAAGTCGCCGGTGAGGTGGAGGTTCAGCCGCTCCATGGGCACCACCTGGCTGTAGCCGCCGCCGGCGGCGCCGCCCTTGATGCCGAACGTCGGACCCATCGACGGCTGCCGGATCGCGACCGTCGCGCGCTTGCCGATCTTGCCGAGCGCGTCGCCCAGGCCCACTGTGGTCGTCGTCTTGCCCTCGCCGAGAGGCGTGGGCGTGATCGCCGAGACGACGATGTACTTCGCCTTCGGCCGGTCGCGCAGCGCCTCGATCGCGTCGAGCTTGATCTTCGCGACGTCGTGCCCGTAAGGCTCCAGCAGGTCAGTCCCGATGCCCATCTTGTGCGCGATCTCGGGCATCGGGAGAAGCCGCGCCTTGCGTGCGATCTCGAGGTCGGTCGGGAACTCCACCTTCATCACACCCTCCTTACGCGAGGCGAGAAAGCATCTCTCGCCGCCATCTCTCGGTCGGTTCGATCTCGTTGAACGTGAACACGTGCAGCCCCGCGACGTGCAGCGCCGGGTCGGCGATCGCGGACAGCAGCGCGTGCAGGAACCTCCCCGGCTCATAGCCACCGGGGCGGAACATCCGCGCCACCCAGCTCGGGTGGCCGCGCAGGAACCGCGCGGCGTCGGCGACGCCGATCTTCGCCGACACGCGAAGCAGCCTCACCGGGTCGGCGACGCCGGCCATGCCGATGTGCACCGGCAGCTGGACGCCGCGGCGCCTGACCCTTTCGATCCACGATCCGACGGTGGCCGGGTCGAAGCTCATGTTGCTGACGATGTAGGTCGCGAGCCTCCGCTTGTCCCACATGGCCTGGATCGTGACGTCGTCGTCGATGAACGGATGGCTCTCGGGGTAGCCGGTCACGCCGATCTCGGTGAAGCCGTGGCCCTGCGGCAGCGCGGCGATGAGGGACAGGCTGTCCGGGAATTCGCCCGCGGGCTCGCGGGCGTCCCCCGCGACGACGAAGACATTCGTGATACCGGCCGCCTTGAGCGCTTCGACGATCTGGCCGAGCTCGTCGCGGTCGCGGATCATCCGGGCCGAAAGATGCGGGACGGCGCGGTAGCCGTGCCGCGCCAGCGCGACCGCGAGGCGAATGGTCGACGGCATGCCGCGGCGCGGGGACGCGGTGACCGTGATCGTGACCTCGCGCGGGACGAACGCGGCCACCTTTTCGGCGGCGTCGTCGGTGGGCAGGACCTCGTAGCGAGGAGAGAAGAGAAGGTCGCCGAGCAAGCCACTTCCCTGCGCGCGAAGAGGCTTCACCACGCCCACCTGCGGTGTCGCACTATACGCCACTGTCGCGCGGTGCGCAACACAAGCCGTCAGAACGGCGCCGGCTGGAGCAGGATCGCGTTCCGGTCGCCCGCGCTTCCCCCTCGTATCGAGTCGAACCCTCCCAGCGGCACATTGGCCGCCAGCTCCCGATGCAGGCCCGCGAGACCCTCGCCGTCGTGGTCGAGCATCGTGCAGCCGATCGCGAGCGCACCCCAGGCGGTGCGGTACAGCTCGACCAGGCGAGCCTGGCACGGCCAGTCGACCAGCGACCCGGTCGTGACCTCCCAGAAACCCTGGCCGTGACGGAGGCCGCGGCGCGGCACGACGCGATTGACGTGCGTGTGGCCGTTGAGCCACAGCACGACGTTGTCGAAGCGCAGCAGGATGTCGAGCAGCTCCCCGGCCCGGCCCTCGCCATGCGGGTTGGACAGCGTGTCGTGACCGTGATGCGACAGCACGACGACGTAGCGGTTCGCGTTGCGTGTCGGCATGACCGAGCCGTCGCGCGTCCGAAATCTCCCGTGCACCTCCTCGAGCCGGCGCTCGAGCCAGTGGAGCTGCGCCGCGTCGATCGACCCGTCGGCGCCGCCGGCGTCGCACACGGTGTCGAGGACGATGAAACGCACCATGCCCTCGTCGCGCACGTAGTAGGACTTCTCGAAGAGCTCGACCCGCTCGATCGGCCGCCGATCGCGGTCGGGCGCAACGTCACGGTATGGCCCCGCCATGTACCGCTCGGGCTCGCGCACGAACGTCTCGACCGCCGTCTCGGGATCGATGCCTTCGGGCATCCCGACCGGCTTGCGCGACCCGGCCATCGCGGCGGCGAGGGCGGGCGTCACCACGCCCACGCCCTGGCACACCTGCTCGTGGTTGCCCCAGCAGGGCAGCCACGGCACGGCCAGCCCTTCGGACTCGAACTCGCGCATCGCCTCGTCGAGCATCCCCGGGTGGGTGGGAAAGCCGAACGCCACCTGGAAGTTGTCGCCGCCCGCCGGCGCGTCCGGCCTCCAGTAGATATCGTCCGGCCAGTCGACGCGCTGGACACCGTCGTAGCCGGGGGCGCCGGAGTCGGGGCGCACGGTGCCGCCGTTCAGCAGCGCCAGGGCGTTCGTCAGCTCGTTCCGCTGCGTGTTGTCGACGGCGTCGCCGGTCATGGCCGCGAGCTGCAGCGGCGCCCCCGTCAACGGTCCCGACTCGACGCCGTTGATCGCGCGGACCATCGCGGCGATCGCGTGGGGGTTGAGCGTTTCGTGCGGGCGCTGCATTGTGATCAGCTCGCGGAACCGCGGGTCGCGCCAGAACCTGTTCACGAACTCGAAGCGCGCGGGCGACTGCGTGTCGGTGACGTGGAGATCGGTGAGGTGCGCGAAGCACGCGATCGCCTCACCCACCGGCTCGACGTCGCCGGCATCCGTGCCGACGAGCTCGGTGCGGACAACGGGTGGCTCGCCCGGCCCCGCGACGACGCCGCGGTACGACGTCTCCGTGCCGGCCCGCAGCGGCGGCCCGGCGACCAGCCGCCTCTGGGTGGTGAGGACGGTGCGCGCGCGAGACCTCACGAACCGACCGTGGCTGTCTCTTCCCTCTGGATGAGGACCGGGTCAGGCCGGAGCGTCAGGCGGACCTTGGTCCCGGCGGTGTGCTCGGACGCCGCCGACGTGGGCATCTGCGCCAGCACAATCGTGTCGCCGAGGTCGACCGTGACGCGGCTCACGGCGCCGAGGAACGCGACCGCGATCACCGTGCCGACCATCGGCCCGTCCTGCGAGTCGCCGTCGGTCGCGAGGGCGACCGCCTCGGGGCGGACCAGCGCGATCGCCGGCCCGTCGGGCGTATCGGGGTGAACGAGCGGGATCTTCGTGCCCCTGACGTCCACCTCTCCTCCGCGCACCACGCCCTGCAGGCGGTTGGTCAGGCCGACGAAGTCGGCGACGAAGGGCGTCGCCGGGCGGGAGTAGACGAGCATGGGCGGACCGAGCTGCTCGAGGCGGCCCGACTGCATGACGCCGACGCGATCGGCGATGGCGAGAGCCTCCTCCTGGTCGTGCGTGACGAAGAGCGTCGTGATCCCGACCTCGAGCTGGACACGCCTGATCTCGTCCCGCAAGCGAGAGCGCACCTTCGCGTCCAGCGCCGACAGCGGCTCGTCGAGCAGCAGCACCTGCGGCTGGATCGCGAGCGCGCGGGCGAGGGCCACGCGCTGCTGCTGGCCGCCCGACATCTGGTTGGCGTAACGGTTGGCGTACCGGCCGAGGCCGACGAGCTCGAGCATGTCGAGGGCGCGCTTTTTCCGCTCGGAGGCGTTGACCCGGCGCATCTGGAGCCCGAAGGCGACGTTCTCCCACGCGACCATGTGAGGGAAGAGCGAGTACGCCTGGAAGACCATGCCGATGTTGCGCCGGCTGGTGGGGAGGTCGGTGACGTCGTTACCGCCGATGATCACCTTGCCCTCGTCCGCCTGCTCGAGGCCGGCGAGGAGGCGGAGCGCGGTCGTCTTGCCGCAGCCCGACGGGCCCAGAAGGGCCACGAGCTCGCCCGGCGCCAGGGTCAGCGACAGGCCGTCGAGCGCGGTGATCGTGCCGTAGCGACGGACCAACCCCTCGAGCCGAACCTCGACGCCCGCCCGCTCCGTCATTTCATCGCCGCCGTCGGTCTGGCCAGCATGGTCGCCGGCTCGTCTCGATACACGCGCCGGCCCCTGCCGCCGACGAACGAGATGGCGATGAGCAGCACGAACGCGAACATCAAGGAAGCCACGGCGACGGCGATCGAAACGCCCGCGTTGGTGCGGCCGAGGTGCACGAGCTCGACCTGCAGGTTGTTGTAGAGCAGGTTGTTGGCGATGGTGTACTCGCCGAGGACGAGCGCGACCGAGAGCAGCAGGGCGTTGAGGATCGCATTCGAGATGTTCGGCGTGATCACCCGCCACATGACGGAAAACCAGCTCGCGCCGAGGCTGCGCGCCGCCTCCGACAGGGTCTTGACGTCGATGGCGCCGAGACCGGCGTCGAGCGCTCTGTACGCGTAGGGAAGGACCAGCACTATGTAGGCAAAAGCAAGGGTCAGGATCGAGTCGCTGACGTTGGTGCCGAGCCAGATGTACATCGGAAAGAGTCCAACCACCAGCACGATCGCGGGGATCGTCAGAGGCAGCAGGCTGATGAACTCGATGATCCGGTTCAGCCGCGGCAGCTTGAGCCGCACCCAGACCATCGTCGGCACCAGCAGCACCAGCATCGCCACCGACGTGATGAGCGCGAGCTCCAACGAAGCGACGATCCCGGTGGTCTGGTTGGGCAGGCCTTCGGCGCCGATCATCTCGGGGTAGGTCACGATCGATTTCCAGTAGTCCAGCGTCCGCGAATTGTCGTTCGCGCGCGTGGAGAACTCGAACATCGCGGCGAGCGGGATCAGGAAGTAGATTCCGGCCAGCGCGAAGACGACGTATCGGAAGGCCTGCAGCTTCAACCAGCGCGTGCGGTGCACGCCGCGTCGTCGGGCAACCGCTACAGCCATCGGGCTGTCCTTCGCTGCAGCAGCGAGTACAAGATCGTCACCAGCGTGACGATGACGACCATCTCGACGGCGATCGCCTTGGCGAAGCCGGGCTCGCTGTTGCCGACCTCGCTGCTCAGCGCGTTGCTGATCTGCTGGGCGAGGATCGGGTCGCCCTGGTTGATCAGCGCGTTCGCGGTCGCGTACGCGGAAAAGGCGTTCGCGAAGAGGAGAAGAACCCCACCGAGGAACGCGGGGAAGAGAAGCGGCCCCGCCACGTGCCGCCAGTAGCTCCAGGTGCTTCCGCCGAGGCTCTCGGTCGCCTCTCGCCACTGCGGCTTGATGCCGTCGAGCGCCGGCAGGAACACGAGAACCATGAGCGGGATCTGGAAATACAGATAGACCACGCTGAGGCCCTGGATCGGGCTGAACAGCCAGATGCCGTTCTTGTAGAAGTCCAGGCCGTGCGACTGAAAGAGAAGGTAGACGAAGCCGGCCGGGCCGATGCTGGCGATGAATGCGAACGCGAGCGTCACGCCTCCGAACTGCGCAAGCACGCCGGAGGCCGACAGCGTGATCCGCCGCAGGATCCCGTTGGGGTTGCCGGTCACGATGGCGTAAGCGAGGATCGCCCCGAAGCTGGCTCCCAGGACCGCCGTCAGCGCGGAGACCACGGTCGTGGTGATCGTCGCCTGGACGACGTAAGAGCGCGAGAGGTGGGCGAAGTTGTCGAGCGTGAAAGAGTTGTTGGCGTCGAAAAAGGCGCCCACCGCGATGATCGTCGTCGGGAGGATGAGGAACAGGCCAACGTAGGCCATGAACGGCACCGCCCCGATCCAGTCCAGGGAGAAGCGTCGGCCGCCCAGGAGCGGGCGGCCGACGTTTGTGCTTACTGCCGGAGATCCGGCGGTCGTCAAGAAATAGCCTTCAGCCAGTTGGCGACGAGGTAGTTCTTCGCCGCCGTCGCCTGCGTGTCGCTCATGAACTTGGGGGTGCCGTTGACCGGCGGCAGCTTCGCGGCCGCGGCCGTGTCGATCTTGCCGGACTTCTCCATGGCGGCCTGGCGCACCGGCCGGGCGAGGCCCTGGAGCCAGATGTTCTGGCCCTCGTCGGAGTAGAGGAACTCCTCCCACAGCCGCGCGGCGGCCGGGTGCGGGGCGTTCTTGTTGATGGCCTGGGCGTAGTAGCCGCCGAGGATCGCGTTGCTGGGCACGAAGACCTTCCACGACGGCACGTCGGTGCCGTGGGCCGCGGAGAGGTAGTCCCAGTCCAGCACCACCGGGGTGGTCCCGTTCTTGACCGTCGCCGTCGTCGCCTGAGTCTTCGAGAAGTTGCCCGCCTGGTTGAGGTCGTGGAAGAACTGCACGCCCTTGCTGATGTCGTCGAGGGAGCCGCCCTCGGCGAGGTTGACCATCATCACGCCGTTGAGCGCGGCGTTGGCCTTGGTCGGGTCGCCGTTCAGCGCCACCTTGCCCTTGAACTCGGGCTTTTTCAGGTCGTCGACCGACGTGATCGCCGGCACCTTGCTCGAGTCATAGCCGATGGACATGAAACCGCCGTAGTCCTGGAACCACAGCCCGGTGGACTCTTTCTGGCTGTCGAGGATGTCCCCCCAGGTCGAGACCTTGTACGGCGCGAACAGGTTGGTGTTCGCGAGCGCGACCGCCATGCCGACGTCGAGGACGTCGGGGGCGCGGCTCGTCGTGCCGAGCTGTTGCACCGCGTTCACCTCGTCCTGGCTCGAGCCGTCGGGGTTGTCGGAGGTGATCTTGATCCCGTACTTGGCGGCGAAGGTGTCGAGCTCCTTGCCGTAGTTCGCCCAGTCACGTGGGAGGGCGATGACGTTGAGCTTGCCTTCGGCCTTGGCGGCCGCCACGAGCGCGTCCATGCCGCCGCATGCGCTCGCCGACGTCGCCGTCTTGACCGTGGACTCGGCGCACGAGGCAGAACCGCCTCCGCCACTGGAGCCACCGCACGCGGCGACCACGAACGTTGCCACCACGGCCAAGCCGAGGCGGCGCGTCAGACTACCCAATCTCATGCTTCGTCTTCCCCTCCAAAAACGGGCCGGGCGCCCTGCAGGCAACCGATGAACAGGCCAAATTCTGGCCCCCGCCGCGCCCCGTTGCAAGGACACAGTTCCGACGTGCGGTTGATTTCAGTTAGGCGGGGGTTAATCCCGGCTGGCCGCTGGATTTCAGGTTCGACCCGGGCGGTGGCCCAGTCGCCGGGAGAGGTCGGCGGCGCGCTCGCGGGTGAGCCGGTCGAGCTCGAACGCAGCCCGCAGGCGGTGCGACGGCCCCGAGACGTCCAGGGCGGCCACGACCTCGCCCTCTGGTCCGAACACGGGCGCGGCGACGGCGTCGAGCCCGACCTCGAGCTCCTCGTGCGTGTGCGCGACGGCCGCCCGGCGCACCTCCTCGAGCTGCGCCTCGAGCTCTTCCCGGATCGTGATGGTGTGCGGCGTCAGGGCGTCCAGCGGCAGGCTGAGCAGCCTTTCGCGCACGGGTCCGGCCGCGAACGCGAGGATGGCCTTGCCGCTCGCCGTTCCGTGCACCGGCGTGCGCCGGCCGAGCCAGTTGACGCTGACGACCGACGTCGAGGCAGTGGCCTGCTCGATCGGGACGATGACGTCGCCGACCAGGACGTCGAGCGTCGCCGTCTCGCCCGCCGCCGTGGCCAGGTCCTCGCACACGGGCCGGGCGACGGAGCGCAGGTCCAGCTCGCCGGTGACCACGCTCGCCAGCTGCGGCAGGCGGCGGCCGAGCCGGTAGCGGGCCGTGCGCTGGTCGCGCTCGACCATGCCGTGCCGCTCGAGCGTGGCCAGGAGCCGTAGGGCGGTGGAACGGTGGACGCCCAGCTCCCGCGCGACCTCGGCGCCGGTGCGCCAGCCACCCACCGCCAGCAGGTCGAGGATGCCGACGGCTCGCTCGACCGACCGGACGGCCAGGTCCCGGCCGCCGTTGCTCACAGCGCAACATTACTCGCGCGGCGCAACGTAGCGGCCTGCACGGGGTAGGATGCTGGGCAAGGACATGAGCCGCGAGGAGGAGATCCGCGCCGCGCTGTTCGAGCACACGCTCTACGGCCACGCGCCGGAGGTCAAGGCGTTGACCGAGGAGGGCCTGGGCCTCGGCATGAGCCCGATGGACATCCTGTTCAAAGCTTTGATTCCGTCCCTCGAGGAGGTCGGCCGCCGCTTCGAGAAGGGCGACTTCTTCGTCCCCGAGATGCTGATCGCGGCCCGCGCCATGCAGGGCGCGCTGGTGATCCTCCGACCGCTCATCGCGGAGACGGGCGCACAGCCGGTCGGGAAATACGTGATCGGCACCGTCAAGGGCGATATCCACGACATCGGCAAGAACCTGTGCGTGATCATGCTCGAGGGCGCCGGGTTCGAGGTCTTCGACCTCGGCGTCAACACTCCGCCGGAGAAGTTCGTCGAGGCCGTGCAACAGCACGAGCCGGACATCGTCGGGTTCTCCGCGTTCCTCACCACGACGATGCCGATGTTCAAAGCCAACATCGACGCCCTGACGAAGGCGGGCCTCCGAGACAAGGTTCACATCGCGGTCGGAGGCGCTCCCGTCACGCTCGAGTACTCCAAGCACGTCGGCGCCGACAGCTACGCGCCGGACGCGTCGATGGCGACGCGGATGGCCAAAGAGCTGGTCGGAGATCGAAGCGGTAGCTCGGCCGGCGCACAGGCGCTCGAGCAGGCCGTGATGAAGATCGACGAGACGCTCCGCAAGGGCTAGGTCGTTGGATACTCGCCTCTCCTCGCGGTCTCGCGAGGTCGTGATCTCGATCGACCGGCCTTTTGTGATCATCGGCGAGCGGATCAACCCGACCGGCCGCAAGGTGCTGGCGGCGGAGATGAAGGAAGGCCGCATGGACCGCGTCCGCGCCGACGCGATCGCCCAGGCCCAGGCGGGCGCTCACATGCTCGACGTCAACGCGGGCATCCCCGCGGTCGACGAGCCGGCGTTGCTGGTGGCGACGATCAGGGCGGTGATGGAGGTCAGCGACGCGCCGATCTGCATCGACTCGTCGATCATCGAGGCGCTCGAGGCTGGGCTCTCCGCCTACGACGGCAAGGCGCTCGTCAACTCTGTGACGGCGGAGGAGGAGCGCATGGAGCGCATCCTGCCGCTGGTCAAGAAGCACGGCGCCGCCGTGATCGGCATGGCGAACGACGAGACCGGGATCTCGATGGTGCCCGAAGAGCGTCTGGCGCTCGCGCGCCGGATCATCGAGCGCGCGGCGGACCATGGGATCCCGCGCGAGGACGTCATCATCGACCCCATCGCCATGACCGTGGCCGCCGACCCGACGTGCGGCGTGATCACGCTCGAGACGATGAAGCTCATCCGGGACGAGCTCGGCAGCAACATGACCTGCGGCGCGTCGAACGTCTCCTTCGGGCTGCCGGACCGCCCGACCGTGAACGCGGCGTTCCTTCCGCTCGCGATGCATGCGGGCCTCACGTGCGCGATCACCAACCCGCTGGAGCCGCAGGTGAGGGGCGCCGTCCTGGCCGGCGACCTGCTTCTCGGCCACGACGAGTACGCGATGCGCTGGATCGCCTCGTATCGCGCCGCCGCGCGCGCGCAGGGCGCATAACTGGATGGCGGCGGCGCAAGCGGCACGCTCGTGATCCAGCGGAAGTTCGAGGTCCGCTATCTACCCTTCGACCGTACGACGCGCGTGCCCGCGGGCACGACGGTCTTCAGCGCCGCGCACTGGATCGGCCTGCCCATCGACTCGACGTGCGGCGGCCGCGGCACGTGCGGAAAGTGCAAGGTGCGCATCGTCCAGGGCCTGACCGACGCCGAGACGGCCGACCATCGCCAGCTGCGCCCGCAGGAGATCGCTGACGGGTGGCGGCTGTCGTGCCAGGCGCGCATCGGGCAGGACATGACGTGCGAGGTTCCCCAGCTCCTGCGCGTGCCGAAGGCGGCGACGATGGGCCTCGGCCGTCTCGTCATCCTCGACCCGAACGTCCGCAAGGTCTTTCTCACGCTCGACGAGCCGTCGCTGCACGACCAGCGCAGCGACGTCCAGCGCCTGCGCGATGCGCTGACCGCGGAAGGACTCGACATGGTGCCGAACGTCGGCGTGCTGCGGACGCTCCCGTCGGTGCTGCGCGAGGCGGATTTCGCGGTCACCGCCGTGCTCGCGGGCGACCATCTGGTCGCCGTCGAGGGCGGGAACACGACAGACGACTGCTACGGCGTCGCGTTCGACGTCGGCACGACGACGCTCGTCGGCACGCTCATGAACCTGCGCACGGGAATGGCCGCCTCGGTGCACTCCACGCTCAACGGCCAGGCGCCGTTCGGCGCCGACGTCATCTCCCGGATCAGCCACGGAATGAACGGCCCCGACGCCATCGTCGAGCTGCAGCAAGCGGTGGTCGCCACGATGAACAGCGTCCTCGACGAGCTCTACCGCGAAACCGGCGTCACGCCGCAGAGCACCTACGAGGCGGTCGTCGTCGGCAACGTCACCATGCTGCACCTCCTCCTCGGCGTGGACCCGAGCCCGCTGTCGATGTCGCCGTTCACTCCGGCGTTCATGGACGAGCTCGCCGTCGAGGCGCGCGAGCTCGGCCTCCGGATCCATCCGCACGGCTACGCGCAGACACTGCCGGCGCTCGGTGCGTACGTCGGCGCCGACATCGTGGCGGGGGTGCTCGCCACCGGCGTCGTGCGCGAGGACCGCGTGCGCGTGTTCGTCGACGTCGGGACGAACGGAGAGATAGTCCTCGGCAGCGCCCAGCGCGCGCTCGCGACCGCGGCCCCGGCCGGGCCGGCGTTCGAGGGAAGCCAGATCAGGTGCGGCATGCGAGCGACGGTCGGGGCGATCGAGGGCGTGACGCTGGGCGAGCGGGTCGAGCTGCAGGTGATCGGCGGCGACGTGCCCGCCGAGGGCATCTGTGGCTCGGGACTGGTCGACGCGGTCGCCCAACTTCTGCTCGCGGGCCTGCTCGACCACTCGGGCCGCATGAAGTCGCGCGACGATGTGCCCGCGCATCCCCTGTGCGACCGCCTCATCGAGGTCGACGGCGTGCGCGCCTTCCTCCTCGCCGACGGCGTCTACCTGACGCAGCGCGATATCCGCGAGCTGCAGTTCGCGAAGGGTTCGATCGCGACCGGGATCAAGGTCCTGATGGACATCCTGGGCGTGCGCACGGAGGACCTCGAAGAGGTGCTGCTGGGCGGATCGTTCGGCTCCTACCTGAACCCCGAGAGCGCCAAGATCATCGGCCTCGTGCCGCCGGTGAACGTGGACAAGATCATCGCCGTGGGTAACTCCGCCGGAGAGGGCGCGAAGATCGCGCTCCTGTCGTATCGCGAGCGACAGGTGGCGTTCGAGCTTCCCTCGCGAGTCGAGTACGTCGAGCTCTCCGGCCGGTCCGACTTCAACGACTCCTTCATCTCGGTGCTCGCGTTCCCGCAGCTGGAGCCGGCGGCTAAGTGAGCACAGCCCTTGTCATCTGCGGGGCGCTCGGGCGCGAGGTGAAGCAGATCGTCGACAAGCGCGGCTGGACGGACGTCGACGTGTATGGCGTCTCGGCGCTCCTGCATCTCTACCCGTCACGCATCGTCGACGAGCTGCGCGAGCGCCTGCGCAAGCTGCGCCCTGACTACGACAAGCTGGTCGTGGTCTACGGCGACTGCGGCACGACCGGCAAGCTCGAGCCGGTGCTGGAAGAGTTCGGCGCCGTGCGCCTTCGCGGGCCGCACTGCTACGAGATGTACGCGGGGGCCGAGCGCTTCGCCCAGGTCGCCGAGGAGCGGCCGGCCACCTTCTTCCTCACCGACTGGCTGGTGCGCAACTTCGACCGCGCGGTGGTGAAGGGCCTGGGCCTCGACCGTCATCCCGACCTGAAGCCGATGCTGTTCGGCAACTACGAGGCGGTGCTCTACCTTCGTCAGGTGCCGAACCCGCGGCTCGCCGGCCAAGCGCGACAGATCGCGTCGTACCTCGGCTTGCCGCTGGAGATCGAGGACGTCGGGCTGGGAGAACTCGAAGCAAGGCTGGCCGCGTTGGTTGGCTAGATATCAGGTCATGTACTGGAAGCACATACCCTCACAGGTGAAGGCCTGGGAAGGAGACGAGCAGGCGAAGGCGATGCTGCCGGACTACTTCCAGGCCGCGATCGACGCCTACGCGATGAAGGACGGCTCGACCGATATGGACGCCTACCTCGAAGGCTGGCACTGGGGCGAGGTCGCGGATCGCGCCGGTGCGCCGGCCGAGGTCGTCGCCGCGCTCGTCGACGAGCTCACCGCCGCCAACCCGCGGGCGCGGTTGCTGAACCCGGAATGAACGATTCGATCCTCGACGACCTCGTCCAGAGCCAGCAGCTGGTCATCGCGATGCTGCGCATCTCGGCCGAGGACCCGTCGGCGCGCGTCGGCGCGTGGGACCTGCGCGACATCGCTGCCCACCTCGCGGCGAGCGAGCGCGACTGCTACGTGCCGCGGATCCGGGCGATCGCGGCGGGCGAGAACCCGGTGTTCGACTTCTTCACGAACGATGAGAGTGACTTCAGCGGGATCCACCTCGACGAGGCGCTCGACGAGTGGATCGCGACTCGCCTGATGCTCGTGGGCTTCGTGAAGACGCTGGACGACGAGCGGCGGGCCGGCCTGACGGGGCAGCACGAGCGGTACGGCGCGGTGACCGTGGAGCGCTATCTCGGGATCGCGCTGGAGCACGATCGCGATCACCTCCGCGGCCTAGAGAGGCTTGCCGGCGAGCTGACTCGTTGACGTCCTCGAGCAGGGCCGCCGTCCTGGCGGAGGCCCGGGCGAGAATGCCGGCGGCCTGAGCGTCCGCGCGCAGGTTGGGATTCCCCTTGCTCTCCATCTCGCTCGCGAGAGCGATCACGTCGGCGGCGAGGCGCCCGATCTCCCGCGGCGTGGTGATCGTCATGGCCCGAGCCGCCTCGATCCCCTCACCCGAGCGCAGCGCCGCGATGAACTCGAGGTAAGCGGCGGAGTCGAGGTCGACCAGCTCCTCGGCCCGCATGCGCAGCGCCGCGGCCTGACGGTGGGCGGCGGAGGCGTCCTTCCAGCGAGGCTCGGAGCGCAGCGCGACCTTCTGCAGCAGCGCCGCGGCGGCCGCCACCACGGCCGCGGCGGCCGAACCGCTCGCGGGCGCCGGGTCCTTCGAGGCGAGGGCGTCCAGCAGCCTGCCGAACCGCCCTTCAGCCTTCACCGATCTCCGCTTTCCGGCGAGCGATGAACTCCTTCAGCTGGTCGTCGACGCCCGGGTCGATGCCCGGGTCGGGGTAGTCGGCCAGCACCTGCTTCCACCGCTCCGCCGCCACCACGTCGGCCGTGCGCGAGCCGAACCGCTGCCAGCGGTCGTAGTTCTCGGTCGACGACACCCACGGGCGGTAGAAGCCGGTGCGGTAGTGCCGCATCGTGTGCTCGGCGCCCAGGAAGTGGCCGCCGGGCCCGACCTCACGCAGCGCGTCCATGGCCATGCCTTCCTCGTCGACCGGCATGCCGTGGCCGAGGATCCACTCGAACATGCGCAGCTGCTCGACGTCGATGACGAACTTCTCGTAGGACGCGAGCAGAGCGCTCTCCAGCCAGCCCGCGGCGTGGAGGATGAAGTTCACGCGGCCGAGGATCGTCGGCCACATGCACATCATCGACTCGTACGCCGCCTGTGCGTCCGGCGCCTTGGACGACGTGAGCGCGCCTCCGCCGCGGAACGGCAGGTTGTAGCGGCGCGCCATCTGCGCGCTCGCGAGGATGCCCATCGCCGACTCGGGCGTCCCGAACGCGGGGCTGCCCGACTGCATGTCCGTGTTGGTGAGGAACGAGCCGTAGACGCTGGGCGTGCCAGGCCTGATCAGCTGCACCAGGGCGATGCCGGCGAGCGCTTCCGCCGTCTGCTGCGCCACGGTGCCGGCGAGGCCCATGGGCGACATCGCGCCGGCCATCAGGAACGGCGTGACGATCACGGGCTGGCCCACCTCGGAGTACTCGAGCAGCGCGCCCAGCATGCGGTCGTCGTAGCGCAACGGGCTGTTGACGTTGATCAGGCTGATCACCGCCGGCGTGCGCTCGATGCTGTCCCGCCCGCCGCACGCGATCGCCGCCAGCTCGATCGTGTCCCGGGCACCCTCCACCGAGATGACGCTGCCCATGAACGGCTTGTCGGTCCAGCGGAGGTGCGAATAGACCATGTCGAGGTGGCGCGTCCCCAAGGGGAGGTCTTCGGGCTCGACCGTCGTGCCGCCGGCGCAGTGGATCTGCTCGATCGCCTGGGCGAGCTTGTCGAAGTTGTTGAAGTCCTCGATCGTGGCGCCCCGCCGGCCGCGCTCGAGGTCGGTGACGAAGGGCGGCCCGTACACCGGCGCGGTGACGACGTTGTCGCCGCCCAGGACCACGCTCCGCTTGGGGTTGCGGGCCTGGAGGTCGAACGTGGGAGGCGTTTTCTGCACCTGCTCGAGGACGAAGCCGCGGTCGAACCGGACGCGGTTGTCCTCGACCTTCATGCCGGCCTTCTGGAAGAGCTCGCGCGCGCGCTCGTGCAGGAAGTCGACGCCGATCTCCTCGAGGATGGTCATCGCCTGCTCGTGGATCGCCTCGACCTGCTCGCCCGACAAATAGTCCAGCGGCTTGAAGGTGTTCTTCCACACGGCGAACCCAAGTTTGATCGAAGCGCGGCGTGTGGTAACGTAGGCCTCGCCCGTTGGGGCGCTGGGTCCCGCCTGGGGACCCCTTACCTAACCTGACTTGACCCTCAACACACGTCTCGCCCGTACCCCTTCCAAGGCTCGCCTGGCATGAGCACGCCCATTCCCGGCGACGTCCTGCCGCTCTGGAACCCCGAGATCCCGGGGGAGGAGATCCAGGCCGGCCGGCTTGGGATCCGCGTCCGCCCCGGCACGCCCGCGGCGGCCAAGGTGACAGCCCTCGAGGCGGCCGGCGGCGCCGAGCTCCTGCGCCAGATCATCGAGGAGCAGAAGCTCATCGACGGCACCTACAACGTCGTCAAACCCGACAAGCCGCTCGAGTTCATCGGCCAGGTCAGCTCCACCCTCCTGACCGGGAAGCTCGGCCGGACCCCGATGGGTCTCGCCCTCGAGATCACCGACTGGCAGGAGCTCGAGGGCGCGTACGAGATGGAGAAGAACCGCCTCCGCCTCCGCTTCCAGGAGCTACACGTCGTCAAGGAGTGGGACGGCGACCTCGAAGGCTTCACCGCGATCGTGCTGCGCGAGCAGGCGAAGGCGCACTCCCTGCTCGATTCGACGATGCGGTTCATCGAGCACCTGCGCGACTACCGCGAGAAGCTCGCGGAGGCCGCGGTGCGGCGCTACGAGGCGACCGAGCAGTGGATCGAATGCCCGAAGTGCGAGACCGAGGTGCCGACGTCCAACGGCATCCACTGCCCCAGCTGCGGAGAGGACATGCGCGGCGGCGAGTACGTGCGCGCGATCCTGCACCTCGTCGACGACGCCGACGCTCGCATCTACCGTGGCATCGACTCGCTGACGGTCCGTTCCGCCGGCTTCCCCGAGTACCGGGGCATGTCGCTCGACCGCGTCCAGGGCTCGAACCTCTGGGTCAGCTTCCGCCGCTACGACCCCCTGCCCGACGAGGGCATCGTGCTGCCGACGGCGAGCGTGGAGATGTTCGAGGCCCAGCGTTCCGTCATCCGCCAGCTGCAGATCGGCAGCCCGCGCACCGGCGCGCTGGCGGCCGAGCTCGCCGACCCGGGATGGCTCGGCACGCCGCCTCGCGTCGCGCTGGACGGCAAGCGCGCCCACCATCTGCCCGACCCAAACGAGGAGCAGGCCGAGGCGGTCGCGCGCGTGATGGGCATGCGCCCGGGCCAGCTTTACCTCATCCAGGGCCCGCCCGGCACCGGCAAGACGACCGCGATCGTGGAGTCGATCCGGCGCATCCTCGGCCGCAATCCCAACTCGTCGATCCTGCTGTCCTCGCACTCCAACGACGCTGTCGACACCGGCCAGGAGCGCCTGCTCGGCTTCTCCCACGTGCGCCAGGCGCGCATCGCCGAGCCCGGGAAGGTGCCTCGGCGCCTGCGGCCGACGCTCGTCGAAGGCGACGATCTCACCGCCTTCAACCTCGTCGCCGGCACTTGCAACCGCTTGACCATCGACTCGCGCCTGCGTTTCGAGGTCTTCGACTGGCTCATCCTCGACGAGGCGAACAAGGTCCGCGCCAACGAGGCGCTCGCGCTGATGCCGCTGGCCAAACGCTGGGTGATGATCGGCGATCTGAACCAGCTGCCACCCGTGATGGAAGAGGCGGCGGCGACTTTCAAGGTCGCCGAGCCGCTCGACGAGGTGGTTCGCGACGACAGCTTCTACGGCTGGGTCTGGGACAAGGTGCCCGCCGGCTCGCGGATCATGCTGCCGCGCCAGTACCGCATGCGCGAGCCCATCGGCCGCGTGGTCTCGGACCTCTTCTACGAAGGCAAGCTCATCCACGAAGCGCCGCACCAGCGCATGCCGCTGCCGTGGCCTTTCGACCGCGAGCTGGTGTGGGTCGACACCGGCGCCCAGGACGAGTACCGCGACGCGCAGCGTTCCGTGGCCAACGAGTTCGAGGTGGCGCTGTGCAAGGACATCACCTCGATCATCCGCAGGCGCGTGCGCAAGGCGAAGCTCGCGGTCATCGCGATGTACAACTCGCAGGTCAACCGCCTGCAGGGCTCGCTCAAGGGCATCGTTCCGCCGGACGACATCGAGTCGGTGGACGCGTTCGAGGGTCGAGAGTCCGACGGAGTGATCCTCTCCCTGGTGCGGTCCAACGACCGCGCCGCGATCGGGTTCCTGAACGACCCGAACCGGGTCAACGTCGCCATCTCGCGCGCCAAGAAGATCCTCGTCATCGTCGGCGACTCCAAGACCGTGATCGGCGGCGCGCCCGAGCTGTTCGGCCCGCTGTTCGAGCACTGCAAGGAAGAGGGCCTTGTCGCGGGCGTCGGCGCGGTCGTGACGGCGTGCCAGCGAGTCGGCATCCGCTCCCAGGTCCAGCGTCTCTCGCGGCCGCACCGGGGCGACCGTCGGGCGCGGCGGCGGCGCCGCGGTCCGCGGCCGGCCAACGGCGAGGCGGCCGCGATCGCCGCGAACGGGACCGAACCGGTGGCCAACGAGGCCGAGATCAGCTCGAACGGCGCCCACCAGCCCGCTCCGGAGCCGGCGCCGGCGGATTCGCCTACGGAGGCTGAATAGCGAGTCCGGACGTCTAAGCTCTTGGCTTCATGAGCGAGCAGTGCGTGTTCTGCGAGATCGTCCACGGCACGTCGCCGGCGAGCCTTGTGTACCAGGACGACACCGTCGTCGCCTTCATGGACATCCAGCCGATCACGCAGGGCCACATGCTCGTCTTGCCTCGTGAGCACGCGGTGCTGATGACGGACCTGAACGAGGCCGCGGCGATGCGAACGTTCAAGATCGCGCGCAGGCTTGCCGCCGTGGCGCGGCACACGCTCGGCGCGAGCGGGATAAACCTCCTGGTCATGGACGGCGAGGCCGCCTATCAGGACGTGCCGCATTTCCACATCCACGTCATCCCGCGCTACCCGCGCGACGGTTTCGGCCTGACGTTCCCGCCGTCGTACGAGAACGCGCCGGCACGGGCGCAGCTGGACGCGATCGCGGCGGCGCTGCGCTCCGCGGCGACGCCCGCTACTGCGTGACGGCGACCTTCAAGGAGTAGAGCGCGACGTGCGCCGGGCAGGGCGCGCCCGGCGCGCACCTCGGTGTTGCGCGGGCCGTCACCTCCGCGGTGCCGGGCTTCTGGCCGATGAACATCGCCAGCGTGACTCCGATGGCCGCCGTGGCTGCCGGGTCCACCGTCGGGGCGAGCACCGACGTATCGCTCGACTGCGGGTGCGACCAGTTGTTCAACCCGTTCGGCGCGTGCAGGGCGAGCTCGAGCTTTTGACCGACATGGATCGTCGCCGTGTGGTCCTTCTCCGAGACCCCCGCCGCGCTCGGCGTGGGCTGCTCGCCGGGCACATAGTGGGCGCACCCGGCGAGAAGCAGGCCGATCGCAGGCGCAAATAGAAGTTTCTTCATCTGAGTAGCGGAAACGGCGCCGGCGCCGTTCAGGTAACTCGGTGCGGATACCATTTGGCCCTTTCATGCCCAAATTGGCCACGCTGTTCGCGGCCCTTGTGCTGGTCGCGGCCTGCAGCAACGGAAAGAGCAACGCCGCCGCGGTCGTGCACTCGCCCTCTCCGGTGGCGGGCGGGTTTGCGCAGGGCTTGATCGCATACGCCACGAGCAGCGGCGTCGGCGTCCTCGATCCAGCGACCGGCAAGTCCCAGGTCGTGGCGCCGCTGCCACCCGGCGCATTCCGGGTCGGCGGCCCCGTCTGGGCACCCGCGCCCGGCGTCGACCATCCGGTGATCTACTTCACCGTCCACGACGATCGCCAGATGGAGAGCCGCAGCAGCTCGCCTGGCGTGCAGCCGTACGACTGGCTGTTCCGCGTGGACCCGTTCGCGGGCACGATCGACCCGATCGCCGCATCGCAGGACTCGACGAGCGAGGGCCCCATCGGCGTGGTCGCGAACGCCCACTACCTGGCGCTGACGGTCGGATGCTGCGCGACGTACGAGGTCGACGCGCTCGACCTGACCCAACCCGCTGGGCCGCTGAAAGTGCTGGCCCGCCCGCCCGACCAGTCCGCGTTCTTCACCGAAGGCGTCGCGCCCGGCAGCTCCGGGCTCATCGCCGTGCGCGCCTTCGGCACGGGCGCGTGGTACTGGCTCAACGCCGACGCCGGCGTGCTCAATCCCTTCCCGCTCAAGCTCGGCCCGGACGACGGTCCCATCGCGCTCACGCCCGACGGCACCATGGCCGCCATCGCGCTGCCGAGCGGCGGCGCCGTGGTCGAACCCATCAACTCGAGCCTGCCGCTCGCGAGCCCCAGCCAGAGCGCGACGACGAGCGGGAGCGCGAGCGCTTCGCCGAGCGGTTCGCCGGCGTCCAAGCCCTCGGCCGCGACGACGCCCAGCGCGAAGCCGAGGCAGGTCAACAGCGGCCTCTTGCACCCGGACGGGCTCGCGTGGAGCCCCGACGCGGCGCAGCTCGCGATCGCCGTCAACGGTGAGGTTCAGCTCTACAAGTCGACGGCGCCCGACGGCCCTCCGGCCACGCGCTACCTCGTCGGCGCCGGCGTGGCCGGCCTCTCGTGGTCGGGACCGTTCGCCGCCCGCAGCCTGGCCGACGTGAAGGCGAGCCCCGGCCCGCAAGCGATGGTCGACAGCCTTCTCGCGGCGACGAGGCTGCCGGCCGCCGCCGACACCCCCGCGAACCGGCCGTTCACCCAGGTCTATGTCTGGCAGTACGACTCGGCGAAGGCGTCACCGATCGCGTCGATCGCCGACGCGACGCCGGCGATCCTGGACAAGTACCCTCCTCTGGCCGCCGGGGTGATCCTCCATCACTGGGCCCCCACCGCGACGTGGGCGCTGCTTGGCGGGTGCTACCGCTACCGCGTCGTGGTCACGGGCAGCATCCCACCCGTGGCGTCGACGATCGGGCTCGCGAGCGGCGCACCGTGCCTGGCGCCGAAGACGACGCCGACCGCGAAGACCTCTCCGACCTAGCATCAACTCAGTGCCGGTGGATTTTCTTCGCGACCATGCGGAGTCGCAACCTGACAAGCCCGCCGTCGTCTGCGGCGACGAGGCGGTCGACTTCGCGACGCTCAACCGGCGCGCGAGCCGCGTCGCGAACCTCTTCAGCAGGCTCGGCTGCAGGGAAGGCGACCGCGTCGCTTGGATGTCGTTCAACTCCATCGCAGGCGCGGAGATCGCGAATGGCTTGCGGCGCGCCGGGCTCGTCATCGTGCCGGTCAACTACCGGCTGCGCGGGCCGGAGATCGCCTACGTGCTCAACGACTCGGGCGCCAAGGTCGCCGCCGCGGGGCCGGACCACGTAGCGGCGATGGCCGCCGCCGTGCCGGACGTGAAGGGCGACGTGCGCTTTGTGGCCGCCGCCGAAGAAGTCCCGCCCGGATGGCTCTCCTATCGCGAGCTCATGGGCGAGGCGTCGGAGAGGTTCGAGACGGTCGACGACGGCCTCGGCGCGTCGATGATCTACACGTCGGGCACGACCGGTAATCCGAAGGGTGCGTGGCGGCCACACGGCGTGGACCTCGCGAACATCCTCCAGGTCATCTCGATCTTCGGGCTGTCGCAGTCCGACGTGCACCTGATGTGCGGCCCCGGGTATCACAGTGCGGTCGCGTTCTTCTCCGTCCTGCACCAGCTGCTCGGGGCGACCATCGTCATGCAGCCGAGGTTCGACGCCGACGGCGCGCTCGACCTGGTGGCGCGGCATCGCATCACGACCTCGTTCATGGCGCCGACGCTCCTCCAGCGCCTGGTGGATACGCAGCAGCGCCGGCCGAGGGACACGGCCTCGCTGCGCGCGATCATCCTTGGCGCCGCGCCGTGCCCCTACGCACTGAAGGAACGGGCGCAGCGCATTTTCGGCGAGGTGCTTTGGGAGTTCTACGGCGCGACCGAGACGGGCATCAACACGGTGCTGCGACCAGAGGACCAGCTGCGCAAACCCGGATCGTGCGGCACCGCCGTTCCCGGCCAGGAGATCCGCCTGGTGGCGAGCGACGGACGCGAGGCGAACACTGGCGAACCCGGCGAGCTGATGGTGCGCAACACGTGGCAGGCCGAGTACTTCAACCGCCCCGACGCGACCACCAAGAGCCTGCACGACGGCTTCTTCTCCGTCGGCGACGTCGCCTACCGCGACGAGGAGGGCTACTACTACATCTGCGACCGGCAGATCGACATGATCATCTCGGGGGGAGTGAACATCTACCCCGCCGAGGTCGAGGCCGTGCTGCACGCGCACCCGGCGGTCATGGACGCGGCGGTGATCGGCGTGCCCGACGACGAGTGGGGCGAATCGGTGAAGGCGGTGGTGCAGTTGCGCGACGGCTCGCGAGCGACGGCCGAGGAGCTGATCGCATTCTGCGACCGGCGGCTCGCCGGCTACAAGAAGCCGCGCTCTGTCGATTTCGTGGACGAGCTGCCGCGCGACGCGGCCGGCAAGCTGCTGAAGCGCAAGCTTCGCGACACGTACTGGGCCGGCGCAGGTCGCCGGATCTGACGGGGCGGCGCTAGGCGGTGCCGCGCCAGGCCTGACGCAGGCTCACCCTGGTACCTATCCGCATCACGGAGTTCGTGTAGATCCGCGCGGCCAGGGCGGTCATGGCCCCTATCGCCGCCATCGTCAGCACCACGGCGATCAGCACCTGCCAGGCAGTGGCGTCTCCCGTCGCCATGCGGCCCGGCATGAGCACGGGCGCGAAGGGCGGGATCATCGAGAGCAGGACGCCGATGGGGTTGTCCGGGTTCGCCTCGACCCAGAAGAACGCGAGGTAGGTACCGACCGCGAGCATCGAGATCGGCGCAGTTACCGAGCCGATGTCCTCCTGCCGCGAGACCAGCGAGCCGCCCGCGGCGTAGATCAACGCGTAGAAGACGAAGCCGAGCACGTACCACATCAAGCCGCCGGCGACCGCGTCCACGCCGACGGTTGGAATGCTGACGACCTGGTAACGAGAGATCGTGAGCAGGGCGACCACCGCCAGTATGGTGAGCTGCAGCAGGCCGACGAGCCCGATGCCGAGGACCTTGCCCAGCAGCAGCTGGCGCGGGCGAATGGTCGAGAGAAGGATCTCGACGATGCGGTTCGACTTCTCCTCGACGATCCCCGACGCGACGAGCTGCCCGTAGAGCAGCAGCGCCACGTAGAGCAGGACCACGACGAAGATGCCGACAACCGCGCGCTGGGTGCGTTCGGCGGCTTTCGGGTCGAGCAGCTTCAGGTGTATGCCGGCCGCGGCCACCTTGCTCTCGATCGCGGCCGGGTCGGCGCCCGCCGCCGACAGGGCGCGATTCAGAGCCACCTGCTTGACGATGGCGTTGAGAGTCGCCGCGGCGGTCGGGTTGAGGTCATCCTTGACCGCGACGTCCGGGGCGGCGGCGTCGCCGCTGACGGCGGAGTCGAGCTTTCCCGCCTGCACCCGCGCCTCGGCGTCCTGCGCGCTGGCAACCTGTTGGACGTTGACCGTGACCTTCTCGGTGGCGGCGGCCGCCTTCAGCGGCTGGGCCAGCACCTGGGCTCCGCCCGAGAAACCGATCTTGACCGTCGTCGTGGCGCGGCTGATCACGACCGCCTGGAGCACGATGTAGCCCGCGAGCAGTGCCGCGAACAGGATCGTGCCGGCGATGAAGATGCGGCTGCGCACGCGCGTGATGAACTCTCGCCGCGCGACGAGGTAGACGAGGTGGAGGTCAGGCACTCGCGGCAACGGCGTCCCCGGTCATAGCGTGGCGGAAGATGTCCAGGAGGTTCGGCACGTTGCGCCGGAACTCGCGCACGGGGCCGGTGGCGAGCGCCGCCTTGAGGAGCGCCTGGTCGTCGGCCGCAGACTCGAGCTCACACAGCACACGGGTCCCGTCGGTGCGGACGACGCGCACGCCCGGCACCGCGGCCGCCCAACCCGCCCGGGCGGAAGGCGCGTCGACCCACAGCTGCGTCGGGCCCCGGCCGCGCAGCTCGTCGATGGAGCCGCACGCCACGAGATGGCCGCGCTGGATGATGCCGACGCGGTCGCACAGCCGCTCGACGAGGTCCAGTTGGTGGCTCGAGAACACGACCGGCGTCCCGGTGGCGGCGCGCTCATGGAGCACCTCGCTCATCGCGTCGACCGCCTCGGGGTCGAGGCCGGCAAACGGCTCGTCGAGGACGAGCATCAAAGGGTCGAACACGAGGGCGGCCGCCAGCTGCACGCGCTGCTGGTTGCCGTGGCTGAGCTTCTGCACCTCGTCGCCCATCCGCTCGCGAAGCCCGAAGCGGTCGAGCCAGGAGACGACCGCGGCGCTCGCGGCCGGCTCGCTTGCGCCGTGAAGCTGGGCGAGGTACGTGAGCTGCTCGCCGACGCGCATCTTCGGGTAGAGGCCGCGCTCCTCCGGCATGTAGCCGATCCGCCGCCGGGTCTGGAAATCGATCGGCGCCCCGTTCCAGAGAACCTCGCCGGCGTCGGCGAGGAGGACGCCGAGGACGATGCGCATCGTCGTCGTCTTGCCGGCGCCGTTGCTGCCGACGAACCCGAACACCTCGCCCGGCCGGACCTCCAGGCTGAGGTCGTCGACCGCAACCAGATCGCCGAACCGCTTCCTTACGCCCTGGAGCTCGAGACCGCCCTCGCCCACGAGACCAGTAACGTTAGCGCCCACCCTGGTCGCGGTTGCCGTGCCCGCGGTGAAGCGCACGCCGCCTGCTTTCTCACGAGCTAGCTCAGCAGGGGCAGCAAGAACTCGAGGGACCGGCTGATCCTTCCCAGCGGCCTGTCGTCGGACGCGGCCAGCCGCGTCTCCTGCTCGAGCGTGTACCAGCCGCGGTAGCGAGCGGCTCTCAGCGCCGCGATCGCGCGTGCGACCTCCGCGCCGCCCTCCCCGACCGGCCGGTACAGGTCCTGCGCGACGGCGTCCTTCAGCGCCACCGACCCCTCGCGCACCCGGCGCGCGAGGCCCAGGTCGACGTCGTTCAGGTGCACGTGCTGGATGCGCCCAGCGGCGAGCTCGATGACCTCGACGGGATCGGCGCCGGCGATCACCAGGTGCGCGATGTCAAGGCACACGCCGGCCTCCGAGCCGACCAGCAGACGCTCGATCTCCTTCGGCCCGCGGATGATGCTGCCGAAGCGGGGCTGCACCGCGAGCCGGAGGTGATGTCGCGCGCAGACATGCTCGACGGAACCGACCAGGTGGAGAAGGTGCGCCCACTCGGCGTTGGTGAGCACCGCGTCGCGCGCCGGCCCCGCGCCGCGCTCGGGGATGGCGGCGAGGACGAGCGTATCGGCACCCACCGCGGCGAGCCAGTGCGCATGACCGTCGATGTGCGCCAGCTCGGGGCCGCGGATGTCGTGATGGTGGAGGATGGCATGCACCTGGCCGGCAACCACGCGCAACCGGTTGCGGCGCAGCAGCGCCCTGGCGTGGTCGCTGCGATCGGGCAGGAAGCCCGGGGGGCCGGCGGTGATCGCGCCCTCGCCCACGGCTGCGGCTTCGGAGAGCACGCGCTCGGCATCGATCTGCCGGCCCCACCCGGGGTCCTCGCTGATGCCCCAGCACGACGGCGAGAGCGCGAGCCTGTGCGCGGAGGGGCGATTCCGGCGAAGCCGACCCAACGCCCTCGTGTTCACCAACTCGCGAAGATTAACCTTCCAGTCAACGGATGCCCGGCATGACGTTGCCCGTCCAGCTTCGTCCCTCGACTCTCGACGACGCCGAGATGGTCGCGAACCTGCAGATGGAACGCGACCCCGACGACCTCAGCGATCCTGTGCTGCTCCGCTATTGGTGGCAGATGGCGAACGAGATGCAGAGCACGATGCGCCAGATCGCCGTCCGCGAGGGCGGCGCCGCTGGGTTCGTCGCCGCATCGCACGAGCACTGGAAGCCGGAAGAGAAGCGGTTCGGGACCATACGGGCGCTGCTCGCCAAAGACCTGTGGACGGACGCCTCGTACGCGGCGCTGATCGGGGTCGGCGAGACGTGGCTTCGCGACGAGGGCGCAGGCACGGCCGTCGTGCGCATTCGTGAGGACTTCACGCGTGACGTCGACGCGCTGCGGCGCATCGGGTATCGCGAGGATCGCCGGATGCGGACGTCCGAGCTCGACCTGATCGCGCAGCGCGACGAGATCCTCCGCACCGTCGAGGAGTGCCGGCGCGAGATGCGACGCCAGGGCGTCGACCTCCATCCGCTGAGCGAGGACCGCGACCCCGACCGCTACAGGCAGCTGTACGAGACGGTCACCGAATCCGAGCAGGACATTCCCACGACCGTGCCGTGGCGCGTCCTCTCGTTCCCCGAGTGGGAGAGGTTCTGGCTCGGCAACCCGGGAATCCGCGAGGACCGCTTCTGGGTCGCGCGCGCCGACGGCCGGATCGTGGGTACATCCGTCCTCGACTGCCCGGTGGTGCGTGGCGTGCCGTGGACCGCGTTCACCGGAACCGCGCGGAGCGTCCGCGGCCGCGGGATCGCCAAGGCGCTGAAGTACGAATCGATGGCGCAGGCGATCGCCGCCGGGTTCACGCGCGTGCGCACGAACAACGACGCCGACAACCCGTCGATCCTCGCCATCAACCGGCAGATGGGCTACCGCCTGGTGACGCCGATCGTCGAGCTCCACCGGACGCTTTCGTGACCGACCGGCCGTACGGCGTCGCCGCCCTGCCGGAGCTCTACAAGGAATGGTCGGCGTCGGGGATGGTCGCGAACATCGGGACGAAGATCGTCGCGGTGGAGGCCGGCAGGCTCGTGCTCGAAGGCAACATGACCGCCGAGGCACACGGCTTCCCGACGTCACGAGGACCGATCGTTCACGGTGGCGCGATCGCGACGCTGGCGGACGAATGCCTGGCGTCGGTCGCGTTCACGGTCGCGAACGAGGGCGAGACGACCGTTACCGCCGACCTCAAGGTCGACTACCTGCGGTCGGCGAAGCCCGGAAGGCTCCTCGCGCGCGGCACCGTGCGCCACCGCACCGGCAGGCTTGCCTTCTGCGAGGCGACCGTCGAGCAGGACGGGGGCGAGGTCGTGGCCGAGGCGCGCGCAGTGATCGCGTACGTGAAGGCTTGAGCAGCCCGAGCTAGAGCAGCGGCAGCGGCGTCGTCGTCCAGTGCTCGCCGGCGTCGTCGGTGCTCTCGAGCATCGTCCTCGAGCCCGGCACGCCCGCGAACCACGCGTGATTCGCGTCCAGCATCTGCAGCGAGCCCGGAAGCGCGTCGACGACGCCGATATCGCGAGGGTCGGTCCACGTGGCGCCTGCGTCCGAGGTCCGGGCGGTCGCGCCCTGGCCGATCCACCACCATTGCGCGGCGTCGGCGAAGCCGAGGGCGCCGCCCGTGGGCGGCGGCGAGATCGCACCCCAGGTGCGGCCGCCGTCGGTGGTCGCGAGGTCGGATTCGTTCGGAGGCGTGTCCTGCGCGAACGGTATTGTCGCGACCTGGTCGAGAAGCGTCGTGTAGAGGTAGGTGTGCAGCCGGCCGCCGTCGAACGACCGCACGGTCAGGGGCGGG
>CBJLKR010000003.1:0-31311 GCA_966423695.1 uncultured bacterium
TCTTGCCCGAGCCCGACTCGCCCACGATGCCGACGATCTCGCCGCGGTCGATCTCGAAATCGATTCCGTCGACCGCCGTGACCGTGCCTCCGGGCACCTGGAACTGAACGCGCAGGTCCTGTACGCGGAGAAGCGACGCCAGGGTTAGCGCCTCATCCGCGGGTCGAACGCGTCGCGCAGGCCGTCGCCGAGCCAGTTGAAGGCCATCAGCGTGATCGACAGCGCGAGAGTCGGCGCGAGCACGATGTGCGGCGCGAAGTCCATGCCGTGGTAGCCGTCGCTCGCCATCGCGCCCCACGACGGGGTGGGTGGCGGGAGGCCGAGGCCGAGGAAGCTCAGGAAGGCCTCGAAGAGGACGGCGGCCGGGATGGCGAACGTCGCCTGGACGATGATCGGTCCGAGAGCGTTCGGGAAGATGTGTCGGAACAGCATCGCGAAATCACGCGCGCCCGACATCCTCGCCGCCTCCACGAACTCGCGCTCGCGCAGCGACAGCGCCTGGCCGCGCACGAGCCTCGCCATGTCCATCCAGCGGGTCAGGGAGAAGGCGATGACGATCACAAGCACGCCGCGCGGGATCAGGTGCAGGGCGTCGGACAGGACGAAGACGAGGATCAGGGCGACCAGCAGGTCGGGGATCCCGTACCAGATGTTGATGAAGAACGAGATCACGAGGTCGACGCGACCGCGGTAGAACCCGGCGAGCAATCCCAGGGGGATGCCGATCAGGCACAGGATGATCGCGCTTCCGACTCCGACCTCGACCGTGATCAGCGCCCCGCCCATGATCCGGCTCAGGATGTCGCGGCCGGCCTGGTCCAGCCCGAGCAGGTGGTGCGGGCTTGGAGGCTGGTAGGTCGGGCCGACGGCCTGCAGCCAGACCGGGTACGGCGTCCACACCAGGGAGATCAGCGCGACGACGACGAGGACGAGGATGATCGATCCGCCGAGCAGGGCGAGCCGGTTGCGGCGGATCCGACGCCATGCGTCGCTGAGGAGCGTGACCTGCTCCGGGACCTCGTACGCGAGCTCGACGTCGGGCTGGGCGACGGGTGCCGCTTGTGCCATCAGTACCGAATCCTCGGGTCGAGGGCCGGATAGATGACGTCGACGGCGAGGTTCGCCAGGCCGACAAGCGCGGCGTAGAACGTGAAAACGCCGATCACGATGTTGTAGTCGCGGGCCAGGATGCTCGTCACGAACTCCTTGCCAAGGCCGGGGATGCCGAAGATGTTCTCGATCACGACCGAGCCGGTGATGATGCCGGTGATCAGCGGCCCGAGGATTGTCACCACGGGGATGAGCGCGTTGCGCAGCGCGTGCCGGATGACGACCACCCGTGCCTTGAGCCCTTTTGCCCAAGCGGTGCGCACGTAATCCGTGCGGATCGTTTCCAGCATGCTCGCGCGGGTCAGCCGCGCCACGTAGCTGGCGTATGGGAGGCCAAGCGCGATCGCCGGCACGGGCACCTGCGTCCAGTCCCCCCAGCCGACGTTGTAGAAGACCGTGCCCTGCGTCCAGTCGTAGAAGTAGTGGCCGAAGATCAGGAGCATGAAGATCGCGATCACGAAGCTCGGGATGCTGTAGCCGACGACGGCCGTGCTCGAGGCGACATAGTCGACCCACGTGTTCTGACGCAGCGCCGCGATCACGCCGAGGAGCAGGCCGAGCCCGATGGTGACGATCAGCGCGTAGAAACCCACTGTCGCGCTGACCGACGTCTCGCGAAGCAGCAGTGGCGTGATCATCACGCCGCGGTTGACGAGCGACTCGCCGAGGTTGCCGTGAAGGACGCCCCCGACCCAGTTGAGGTACTGGGTTTGCAAGGGCTTGTCGAGGCCATAGTGCCGGAGGTCCGCCGCCAGCGCCTGCGGCGTGGTCCGCGTCTCGTTGAGGAAGGCGTTGCCGGGGATCTGGTGGAGGAGGACGAAGACGATGGAGGAGACGAGGACGGTCGTGACCGCGATGAGGACCAGCCGCTGGCCGATGTAGAGGACGGTCCCTCTCATCCGATGCTCAACTCCCCATTTCCGGATTGACGAAGGGGGCCCGCCACGGAGCGGACCCCCTCCATTCTGTCGCTTACTCCAGCTCTAGTGCTGAAGGATTCTCACGTCGCTCCAGTAGTTGTCGTACAGCGGGTTCCCGCCGACGCCCTTGACCCAAGGGTGGCTCACGTACTGCTGGACGCCGTAAACGAGGTTCGCCGTAACGGTGTTGTCGACCAGGATCTGGTTCATCTTCTTGTAGGTGTCGAGCGACTGGTCGAGTGGCTTGGTGTTCGCGTCCTTCGCCATCGAGTCCAAGTTCGAGTTCGCGTAGCACTCACCGTGCGAACCCGCGTTGGTGACGAAGAGGAAGTCGAACCAGTCCTGGGGGTTGTCATAGTCCGCGCCCCAGCTGTGCCGGAAGATCGAGTAGTTGCACTTCGAGCGTGCATTGAAGAACGACGCCCGGTCGGTGGAGGCGCACTGGACCGTGACGCCCAGGTTCTGCCGCCACTGGGAGGCCAGGTTGTCGCAGACGGCCTTGTTGAAGGCGCTGGCGTTGTAGGTGTAGGTGAGGTTGCCGACCTTGGCCGCGCCGCCGGCCTGGTCAAGCAACTGCTTGGCCTTGGCCGCGTCGAACTTGGCCCACGGGTCTGAGTTGTCGCCGAGGTAGCCCTTCAGGCCCTTGGTGATCACGCCGCCGGTCGCCTTCGTGCAGGCGGTGCCCTTCGAGCATGCGATGTCGACGAGCTGGTCGCGGTCGATCGCGAGGCTGAAGGCCTCCCGGAGGAGCTTGCCGTTGCCGTCGCCGGCGAAGGGGCTGGCGGGCTTGCCCGCGCAGTCCTTCGACTGGTTGTTCGCGTCGCACTCGTTGAAGCCGACCCACGTCGTGCGGGCCGACGGCTGCAGCTGCAGCTGCTTCTTGAGCTGCGAGTCGGAGTTGTAGCGGATAACGTCCTCCGGCGTCAGGCTCTGGTTCGCGAAACCGATGAGCGTGTAACCGTTGGACTCGTACTTGGTGAGCTGCGCCTTCTGGTCGGCGACGATCTCGATGTGCACCTTCGTGACGGCGCCCGTCGAGCCGCCCCACCAGTTGGCCACGGGGGCGAAGTCGATCGACTGCTTCGGAGTGCGGGCAGTCATCTTGAACTGGCCGGTGCCGATCGCGGTCTCAGGGACGCTGGCCCAGTTGGAGTCGGTCGCCTTGCCCGCGGCGAGGACGACCTTCTTGTCGACCGCCCAGGCGGTCCACAGCGCGGTCTCGGTGTACCAGTACCCGGCCGGTGCGCTGAGCTTGGCCGAGAACGTGTAGTCGTCGATCTTCTTGAGGCCGCTCATCTCGGTCGCCTTGCCGTTGGCGACATCGTCGTAGCCGGCCACAGGCTGGAAGACGGACGCGTAGTCGCCCTGGATGGCGGCCGCGCGGTTCCAGCTGAAGATGAAGTCGTCCGCGGTGACGTTATCGCCGTTCGAGAACTTGGCGTTGTGCTTCATGTGGAACGTGTAGGTCAGGCCGTCGCTCGAGATGTCGGGCTTGGCCGTCGCGATGTCGGGGACCTCGTTCAGCTGGTCGTCGAACTTGTACAGACCGGAATACACGTTGCGGAAAATGTCGATGTCGACCGCGGCCGACATGTGCGCCGGGTCGAGGTCACCAACGTCGTCCACCATTGGGAAGCTGAGCGTCTGGTCGGAGGCGAGCTGCTCGGAGTTGCCGCCTCCGCCGCCGCCACCTCCACACGCGGCGACCATCGATATGGTTCCCAGCGTCACCGCGAGGGAACGAAACAAAGCGAATCGGCTCATACCACCTCCTACGAAACACGGCTCGAGGAGGGCGCACCCAAGGATTTGGCCTCCTCGACGTCCATCGCCCTCTTCCCGGAAATCCGGGGCGAGAGTGCGCCGGCGACAGACCGATGCCGACCCGCTTTCCGTCGGGCCGGCCCCGCTACTCCATGCTCAGTTTTGGGCTTCGGTGCACCGAAGTCAAGTTGCGATGACAATTTGCCGGCATGCCGGTGGTTCAATTGAGATCGAAATGAGGCGCCTGGCGGCGTTCCTGTCGACTGGCCTCGCCGGCGTCGTCGCCCTGCTCAGCGGCCTCGCGCTCGACTCCTACCTGCACGCCCGCGACCCGACCCTGGCCCACCGCGAGGGCGTCTTCTCCCTGAGCAATCCGGGCCACGTGCTGCTCGGGATCGGCATCGGGCTCGTGGTCGTCGGCGTCGTCGGCGCCGCCTACACGTCCCTGCCCTACGGCGTCTGGGTGAGGCGGGGCCTCCTGGGCGCCGCGCTGGCGCTCATCGTCGTGTCCGGGGACATCGCCGGCTGGGCCGCGTCGGTCCAGCAGACCGGCCTCTCCTCGACCGCGGCTTCGGTGCACGACCACGGCACGACGACGGCGGCGTCGCGCCCGCCCACCGCCGCCCAGCTCGAGGCGGCCACGAAGCTCCTCGTCGACACGCGCACCGCCGTGGCGAGGTACTCGAGCCTCAACGCGGCTGTCGCCGCCGGCTACGTCCCCATGGAACCGCCGAGCGCGGACGTCGTGCACTACGTCAACCGCGCGTACATGACGGACGCGTACATCCTCGACCCGCAGCATGTGCAGTCGCTGATCTATTTCAACGGCGCGCACGGCATGGTGCTGATCGGTGCGATGTACATCATGCCGAGACGGGGTGAGGACGGCCCGCAAATCGGAGGCTCGCTGACGCAGTGGCATCAGCACTCCAACATCTGCTTCGACAACACGACCGGCGTCGCGGTGGCGTTCGTGCACTCGGGCGCCGAGGACACGAACGACAAGAGCGGTTCGTGCCCGCGCGGCAGCACCAACCGGACGACGCCGCAGATGCTGCACGTCTGGCTGATCGACAACCCGGACGGTCCGTTCGCGTCGACGATGGACCCGCAGGTCCTGGGGACGTCCGCGGCCGTCAGCTAGAAAGCCTCTAGTGCTGGAGGATGCGGATCTCGGTCCACGAGTAGTCATACAGCGCGTTGCCTCCCGCGCCCTTGACATAGGAATGGATCGCGTACGGCTGCACGCCGTAGAGCAAGGCCGCCAACGCTGAGTCGTCGCTGAGAAGGCGCGCCACACCGGCGTAGTCGTTCTGGGCGAGCAAGCCCGCGAGCGATGGGTCGGCGAAGCACGCCCCGGACGTGCCGCCGGCGGCGAACAGCGCCTCGTACCAGTCGCGCGGATCGTCGTAGTCGGCGGCCCACGACTGCCTGAAAAGGCGATATGCGCACCGGTCGCGGCTCTCGAGGAACGTCTTCCGGTCCAGCTCGACGCATCCGACCTCAAAGCCGAGGTTCTTCTTCCACTGCGCCTGCAGGTTCGCGCACACGGCCTTGTTGAACGGGTTGGAGTCGTAGGTGTAGGTGAGGCCCTTGACCTTGGTGCCGGTCGGGTCCCACGCCGCGTATTCGGTCTTGGCCGCGGCCGCGTCGAACTTCGCGCCGGTGTCATTTCCGTCGCCCAGGTAGCCGGTCAGGCCCTTGCTGATCAGACCGCCGGTGGCGGCGTCGCACGTTGTGTTCGAGTTGCACACGGCCTCGGCGAGCGCGGCGCGGTCGATGGCCGTGCTGAGCGCGTGGCGTCCGGCGCGGCCGGAAGGATCGGCGAACGGGTCGGAGCGCATCCCGAAGCCGAGCCATACGGTGACCCCCTGCGGGACGAGCGTGAGCTGACCCTTCAGCGCCGCGTCGGTGGTGAAGCGTTTGGCCCCTGGCGGGCTCATTGCCTGTCGGCCGTAGCCGAAGAGGCTCAAGGTGCCCGTTTCGTACTGCCCCAACGCCGTATCGGTGTCCGCGATCACCTGGACGTGGACGTGCGTGAGGCGGCCGGCAGTCTTGCCTCCGTACCAGCCGGCGACGGGTGCAAAGTCCATCGACACGCCCGGCGTGCGTGCGGTCATGCGGAACGGCCCGCTGCCGACGACCGTCGCCGGGCTCATCGTCCACAGCCCTTCGCCCGCGTTCGCGATGACGCTGCGGTCGACGAGCCAGAAGGGCCACAGGCCCAGCTCCGTCGCGAACTGCGGCACGGGCCGCGTGAGGGTGGCGGTGAAGGTCGTGTCATCGATACGGGTCAGGCCGCTGAGCTGGCTTGCCCGGCCCGCGACGACGTCCGCGTAGCCGGCGATCGGGGCGAGCATGCCCGCGTAGTCGCCCTGCAACGCGGCGGTGCGGCTCCAGCTGTACGCGAAATCGTCCGCGGTGATCGGATCGCCGTTGGAGAAGCGCGCGTTGGCGCGCAGGTGAAAGGTATAGGACAGCCCGTCAGCCGAGACCTGGGGCGCGGCTGAGGCGATGTCGGGCTGCTCGCGCAGCCGGTCGTCGAAGCGGTACAGGCCCGAGAAGACGTTGCGCAGGATGTCGACGTCGGCCGGGCTGGAGATCAGCGCCGGGTCGAGGTCGCCCACGTCCTGTGTGATGGCGAAGCTCAGCGTCTGGTCAGGCGCCAGCGGCTCGGGTGAGGGCCCGGGCGTGGGGCTGGGGCTGCAGGCGGCCGCGAGGAGCGTGAGCGCCACCACGGCGACCTTCGCACGCATCCGGGGAAGGCTACATGGCAAAGCTGGACGCGGTTCCATCGCCTGAGTGCGACGTCGTATCGTCAGACGTTAAAGGGGGAGTTTCGGATGTTCGGATCAGGGCTTGACGCGTATTTCGTCGGTTTGGTCGGTGGTGCCATCTTCATCGGGGTGACGGTGGCGGCGATGTGGGTGAGGGGCAGGCGGGCGTGACTCCGGCAAAATCAACTCTCCAGCCGGCGTAGCTCAGCCTGGTTAGAGCAGCGGTCTTTTAAACCGATGGTCCGGAGTTCGAATCTCCGCGCCGGCACCAGAATTTGAATCGGGATTGGCCCAGCGGCGATCAGTGACCGAGGAAGCTAGCGGGGCAAGGCCGCTGGTCTGTTGCGGTTGTTAGATGCACGCTTCCGTCCGGGGACATTGGCGCCGAGATTTCGGGCGGCATCGCCCTCAGGCAACGGTTGCATCGTGAACTCTGAGTCCTTGACCTTCTCTGCGGTGGGGGATGTTGACGGCGACCGCTCGACGAAGGCAGGACGCGACGAGGTGTCGACATAGAGCTGGAAGACGTCAGGCCGGTTGTAGTGTCCGACCGGATCTAGCATGCGGCGCGCTGAGAGGACTTCGCCGAGGTCCAGGTCCGCAATGAGCGTCTCCTCGCGCATCCGCACAGGGCCGGCGATGATCCTTGCGTCGGGTCCGACTATCACGCTGTTGCCTGGATCCAACCACTCGCCGTTGGCCTCGACGTAGCCGGCAGGCACCAACCGTTCGCGGTTGGGGAAGCTTGCCGGGATCTGATCAACGTGAAGGACCGGGTTGACGCCGACGACGAACATCCGGTTCTCACGTGCGATGTGCTGCATCGTCGCGATCCAACCGTCACCACGGGCCAGGGTGGGCGCCAGCCATAGATCCACACCCTGGGCGTACATGTGAAAGCGCGCCAGCGGCATGTAGTTCTCCCAGCAGATAAGGCCACCAACACGGCCGAAAGGCGTCTCCACGACTTTGAGGGTCGAGCCATCACCCATGCCCCAAACCGTGCGCTCCGCACCTGTCGGCACGAGCTTCCGGTGCCGGTTGACCAGTTCACCTTGCGGGGAGAAGTAGAGCACCGTGTTGTAGATCGTGCTGCCGTTGCGCTCGCGCTCCTCCACGCCGACGACCAGCCAGACCTCGTGCTTTCGGGCGATCGCGCCGAGCCTTGCTGTCGCCGGGCTCGGCACGGTCACTGCGTTCTCCGCCAGCATTCGAAACCAGTCCTCGTCGCCGTCCCAAATCGTCTGCGTGTCAATCCAGATTGGCGTGCCCGGAACGAACACTTCCGGGAACACAACCAGCTGTGCCCCTTGGTCCGCGGCCCGAGCCGTCAAGTCCGCGACGCGGTCAAGCGTCGCTTCGCGGTCCATCAGCACATATGTCGCTTGTGCTGCCGCTATTCGAATCTTCGACATTTGGCAGACCCTCCCCTCGGTGTCATGGCAGTTTGCGAGGTTGCGATTGATCGCGGAGGCGCGGAAATCCGCTCAATGCGAGACCTGAGCCAATCAGGACGAGGGCGGTGACCACGTAGAAGGGCCCCACGTGCACGAGCGTTGCGAGCCCATACACATAGTGGATGGGGAGACCGATCAGAAGACCGACCATATACGCCACCAGCGCCGTCCAGAGTGCCCACCTCTCTCCTCGCCGGACTCCAAACCAAGCCAGCGCAGTGAGCATGATCCCGTTGCCGATGATGAACGCGGCGATGTTGACCTGGAGGTGGCTGATGTAGCGGTAAAGGCCGGGACTGAAAAGCTGGATGCTTTGGGCGTCCCCGCCGACGAGCTGCGGACTCAGTCCTGTCTCGATGAACGAAGTGAAATTGAGAATCAGGAAGACGATGCCGTAGATGAATACGGCGACTCCGGCAAGGGCGATCATCCTGGCGCCCGTCTCGAGGCGATCGTCGGCGCGGCTCAGATTCTGGTAGGTGAATGATTTCGTACCCATGCGCTGAACCTAAATCAACCGCGCCGATTACGGCTATCCGGATAAGTACCTAGGCGAGCGACCCACGCAGCGATCTGGGAGCGTGACCTGAAATCGAGTTTGGTCCGGATGTGCTCTGCATGAGCTTCGGCGGTGCGTTCAGAAATCGATAGATGCAGGGCAATCTCGGCGTTGCTTTGGCCGGCGGCAATGAGCTCGGCCACCTGGCGCCCTCTGGCGCTCAGGCGAACCGGAGCCCCCGCCCCCGCCGCTGCGGCGGGCACGCCCAGGAACCGCAGTAGGGGGCGCAGGATGGTTTCGGTGTCGCCGGCACTGAACACGTGTGACTGCCCGTTGATCTCGAGAAAACGTGCCGTGGGGATCCTCGCCGCCAGGTCCCTTCCCAGCTCTAGGCGTATGGCCCGGTCACCCGCCCGATGCAGCACCAGGGTCGGTGCACGAACCTTGGCGGTCAGATTCCGGACATCCAGCGCGTAGCACGTGTCGACCGCCTCGGCGGCCAGGTCGGCTCGGCAGGTGGCTCGTTGGAATCGGGCGAATGCCTGTGCCTCTTCGGGGCTGGCCTCGGGCATCCAGATGGACGCCAGCGTTTGCGAAGCCACTCCCCAGTGCGCCTTGATCAGGGAATTCAGCGAGGCTCTCATCTCTGCCGTCGAGATGTCTTGACCGCATGCGTAGGTGCCATATAGAGCCAGCCGCCTTACGCGGCCCGGGTTGAGGGCTGCGTAGGCCACCGCGACCACGCCACCGGTCATGGCGCCGAAAAGGTCGAATCGAGCGAGGTTGGCGCTCTCGACCACCGCCCCAAGCGCTTCGAGCGCCGAAACGAGGGTAAGCGCGGGCTCGCCTTCGGCCGCGAGCCCGAACCCCGGCTTGTCGTAAAGGATCAGCGTGCGATGGCTTGCTAGCCGGTCCATGAATTCTGCGAAACCGCGAGAGTCCCAGGCTCGCTCAAGATGACTCAGCCAGCCGTAGTCGACGACCATCGCGGGCCCGCGCCCATACGTGAGGTAGGGGACGCGTTGTTTCGAGACGGTTTGGCAGAAAGCCGTTCGCCTCACCACGTTCGCATTCTAGGTACGCGGTCAAGGCCCGCCCGATTTGATCAAAGGGGCCCTGCACGCGCAGGAGAACCCCGGCCGATTTGGTCAAATCGCCGCGGGGACCAAACCTTGGAAATTCGCGCAGGAATCCTCCCCTGAGCGCGTCAATCGGCTCAAGTGAAGAGTCCGTTTCCGAGAACTGTCGTCAGGGGCTCTCTCGCCGCGACCTTTGCGGCGGCGCTGGCCCTCGCCTCTTCGCTCCCCGCCCAGGGCGCGACGGACACGCTCGACCAGGCCCAGACCCTCACCATCGGGCTCCAGCGCCAGATCCCGGTGCTGGCCCAGACCTTCACCGCCGGCATATCGGGCAAGCTCGACCGCGTCTCCCTCGCCTACGACACCACCAGCACGACCAGCCTCCGTGTCTCCATCCAGACGACGGCCGCCAACGGCGCACCCAGCGGCACGACGATTGCCGGACCCGTGGCGTGGCAGGGCACCGTCGCCTGCTGCCGCCAGTTCCACGACTTCTCGTTCGGGCAGGGCGTCAACATCGCCCGGGGCACCAAGTACGCGATCGTCGTGCAGACCGTGATGGGTGTGTTCACCTGGTACGGCGACTCCTCGATCGACGCCTACGCCGGCGGCCAGCTGTACGTCGGCTCGGCCTGGCTCACCGGCACCCAGTGGGGCGACGACTTCGCCTTCAAGACCTGGGTCGCCACCAGCACCAACGCGGCCCCCAGCCTCGCGGCCGCCAACGCTGCTGTGAGCGCCGGCGAAGGCACGGCGCCCGTCAACACCGGGACCTACTCCGACCCCGACGGCGACACGGTGACCTTCAGCGCCTCGGCGGGCACCGTGACGCACACCGGGACCTCGAGCGGCACCTGGTCCTGGACCCAGCCGGCGTCGGACGAGGCTCCCGCCCAGGCGGTGACCGTCTCGGTCAACGACGGTCAGGGCCACACCACCACGGCGACCTTCAGCGTGACCATCACCGCCGTCGCGCCCACCGCCCGGATCACCAGCGATCCCGTGGAGGGGCCGGAGGGCGCGCCCGTGCCGTTCACCGGCGCAGGATCTAGCCCCGCGGCGGCCGACAACTCGAGCCTGACCTACACCTGGACCGTCACCAAGAACGGCAACCCGTACACGACCGGCTCCGGCACCTCGTTCAGCTTCACGCCCGACGACGAGGGCACGTTCGTGGTCACGTTCGCCGTCGGTGACGACGGCGGCCTGGCCGGCACGGACGGCCTGACCGTCATCGGCACGAACGTCGCGCCGACGGCCGCGATCAGCGGTGTCTACAACTCCGCGCCGCTCGTGCTGACCGCGCAGGAGTCGGTCACGTTCGCGGGGTCCTTCACCGACGCCGGCGCGCTCGACTCCCACACCGTGACCTGGAACTTCGGTGACGGCTCGAGCTCGACCACGAGCTACGGCGCCGGGGGTTCGGCCAGCTTCTCGACCAGCCACACGTACGCCGCGGCCGGCACCTACAACGTGATGCTCACCGTCTCGGACGACGACGGCGGCGTCAGCCAGGTCACCACGAGGGTGACCGTGCAGACCGTCGCCCAGGCCCTGAACACCATCGGGACCTACGTGAACGGCATCTCGACCCTGAACGCCGGCCAGAGGAACAGCCTCCAGGCCAAGCTCAACGCCGCGTCCGCGTCCGCCGCGCGCGGCGACAACAACGCCGCCAGCAACCAGCTGGACGCGTTCCTCAACGAGGTCCAGGCCGACGTGAACACCGGCAAGATCTCGGCCGCCCAGGCGACGACGCTCCGCAACGCGGTCCACGCCGTGAAGGCGGCGCTGGGCACCTTCAACCGCTTCCTGGAGTGGTGGCCGCTGGCCGCTTAGACTCGCGGTGCATTGAGCACTGCGAACGCGGCCCTGCCGGCCGCTGATCTCCTTCCGGTCGGCCCACGCGCCAACGTTCCCTACCGAATCGTCCGCCTGGTCGGCATCCCGCTCCTGCGACTCTGCTTCAAGTTCGACGTCCAGGGACGCGAGAACATCCCTCGTCCGCGCTCGGGCAACTACATCGTCATCGCCAACCACCTGAACTGGCTCGACGAGTTCACCCTCCTCGCCCTCTTTCCCGTCGAGCCCAGGCTGCACTTCCTCGCCGACCCGACGACCCTCGTCACGCGCCGTTTCCAGTGGTGGCTCGTACGCACGACCGGCGGCTACGTCCCCGTCGTGCGCGAGCGCCGCGGCGACCGGGCGCTCTTCCGCCACGTCGACCGCTGCCTTGAGGTGGGCGGGGCGGTGGCGATCTTTCCCGAAGGCAACTACGGGCCGAAGGAAGGCGAGCTCATGCCCTTCCACAAGGGCTTCGCCCACTTCGCCGTCAAGGCCGGGGTCCCGGTCGTTCCGGTGGCGCTGTCCGGGACGAAGGACCTCTGGCTCCGCAAGCGCATCGGGGTGGTCGTGGGGCAGCCCATGCCGAGCGCGGGCCAGGACCCGGCGGCGCTCACCGACCTCGCGTTTGCGACGATGAAGCGGATGCTCCCCGCTTACGTCGACCCACCCGGCCGCAGGCTGCTCAGGCAGAGGCTAACCCACCTTTTCTGATGGCGCTGTCCCGCGTCCTGAGCCCGACGATGGTCGGCCGCGACTCCGAGCTGTCGACTCTCGAAGACGCCCTGCTCCGCGCGCTGCGCGGAGACGGCGGTGTCGTGATCGTCGGAGGAGAGGCCGGGATGGGGAAGACACGGCTCGTCGGCGCGCTCGCCGGCCGCGCCCGGCGGCTCGGCTGCGCCGTGATGTCCGGCGCGTGCAGCGAGGCGGAGCTTTCGCTTCCATACCTTCCGTTTCTCGAGGCGATCGGTAATTTCCTGCCGTCGATAGACATCGCCGCGCTGCGCGAGCGGCTCGGCACGGCGGCGGAGGAGCTCGCGCACCTCTTCCCGCAGCTCGGCCGCGCGGCGACGACCGTCGGCGACGAAGCCCAGGCCAAGATGCGGCTGTTCGAGTCGATCCTCATCCTCCTGCGCGATGCGGCGAGCGCGCGGGCTCTGCTCGTCATCCTCGAGGACCTGCAGTGGGCCGATCCGGCGACGCGCGAGCTGCTCGACTACTCGACGCGCCGGCTGCGCTCGACGAACGTGCTGATCGTCGCCACCTATCGAACGGACGAGATGCATCGCAAGCACGCCCTGCTGCCGACGGTCCAGGGATGGAGGCGCAACGGCCAGGTCGAGATGGTCGAGCTGGCGCCACTGTCGGCAGGCCAGGTCGCCGAGATGGTGTGCGCGATCTTCGAGGAGACCTCGATCACCGACGAGTTCCGCGACTTCCTCCGCGAGCGCAGTGAGGGCAATCCGTTCGTCCTCGAGGAGATGCTGCGCGACGCGCTCGACCGCGGCGAGATCTTCCGTACCGACACCGGCTGGGACCGCAAGACCCTCGCCGAGTTCCGAATCCCGGCCACGGTGCGTGACACCATCCTGCAGCGCATCACCCGCCTGTCAGATGCCGACGTCGCGGTGCTCTCGGCCGCCTCCGTGATGGGCCGCTCGTTCGACCTGCAGTCGCTGGCCGCCGTCGCCGGCGTCGACCAGGCCGCAGCGATGTCGTCCCTGGAGGCGAGCGTGACGGCGCAGCTGGTCGAGCAGGAAGACAGGACTTCCGCCCGCTACCGCTTCCGGCACGCTCTGACGCGCGAGGCGATCTACGACGACCTCGTGTTTCCACGCCGCCAGCAGCTCCACGCTCGCGTCGCCGACGTGCTCGCGTCTCAGCCGGACCACCGGCCGGTCGACGTGGCGCACCACCTCCTGCTCGCCGGCCGAAACGACGAAGCCGTGGCCATGTGCGTGGCGGCCGCCGAGGACGCGGTTCGTCGCTACGCCTACCGCGACGCCGCCGAGCTCCTCGAGCGCGCCGCCCCGTTTGTTCGGGACGTCGCCGCGAGGGGCCGGATGCTCTGCCGGGCGGCCGAGTGCTACTGGGACAACACCGAGTCTCTGAACGCCAAGCGGATGCTCGAGCAAGGCATCGCCGACCTCGAAGGCTGCGGTCTGACGGACGAGGCGGCGCGCAACCGCCTCCTGCTCGGGAGATGCCATTGGGAGCTCATGCGCACCGATCTGGCGCGCGAGGAGTTCGAGAAGGTTCGGGTAGCTCTCGAGCCGTCAGGGCCTAGCGAGGCACTTGCGCTGGCTTACATGCGGCTTGGAAGCCTCGCCGACTGGAATGGTGAGTACAAGTCAGGCCGCGTGCTCATCGAGCGCGCGGTCGAACTTGCGGACGCGGCCGGAGCCGATCTCGTGCAAGCGTGGAGCTTGAACTTCCTCGCGGGGGCGGAGATCGGCGCGGGCGAGATCGAGGCCGCGTACCAGCACTACGAGGAGAGCTACACCCGCTCCGTCCGCCACGACTACCGCTTCCAGATCGCGAACGCGGTCTACAACGCCACCTGGACGGCAAGTCACATGGCGCTCGGCGAGAAGCTTGCCGTCTGGAGCGGGCGCATCGATACGGTGCCTATCGCCGATACGACTCCTTGGCCGTGGTACATGCGGGCGCTCGTCGGGCTGCAGCGCGGCGAGGTGGCGGAGGCGATCACGCAGTCGCGGGCGGCGGTCCAGCGCTCCCGCGATGTCGGACACCAGAAGATGCTCTGGCGCAGCCAGGTCCAGCTCGCTCACAGCCTTGCCGAGGCGATGAAGGTGGCCGAGGCGGTCGAGGTGCTGCCTCCGCTGGCGAGCCGCGTCGACACCCAGGACGAGATCTACGACACGGGTCCGCGGATCCGCGTCGCTGTTGCCGCGGGCGGCATCGAGGAAGCCTTTACGGCGGCCAGGAGCTTCATCGGCAAGATGACGCCTTACATCGCCCCGATCGACGTCGTGAGCGAGGTCGCCTCTGACCCAGCCTGGTTCCGCGCTCACCTCGAAAGCGTGCCGGTAACCGCCGAAACCGCGTCGTGTCCGCGGCTGGCGGTGGCGCGCGGCCGCCTGGCGCTGCTCGAGGGACGGGTGCACGACGCGCTGGAGGGTCTTCGCGCCGGCGAGGCCGGTCTCCGTGCGGGCGGCTTCCTCCTCGACGCGTGGTACGTGGGCGGGACGCTCGCGATCGCGGAGGCGCGATCGGGTGACGGCGCCGCGGCCGAACGCCGGCTCTCGGCCATCGCCGCCGAGGCGGCACAGCACGGCGCGCTCCTCGCCGCCGCGTCTGCCAGGCAGGCCGCCGCCGAGCTTGGATTCGTGGTCGCCGAGCCGGCGCCGCGGCGGGACGAGGAGGCGGCCGCCCGGATCGCGACGGGCGAACGCATGGTCTCGGTCCTGTTCGCCGACGTCCGCGGCTACACGACGATGACCGGCAAGACGGCGCCCGCCGACCTCGCGGATCGGATCGGGGCTCTGCAGCGCTGGGCCCGCCAGGAGGTCGAGCGGCGCAGCGGGGTCGTGGACAAATTTGCCGGCGACGCGACGATGGCGACCTTCAACGTGTCGGGCCAGAGTGTCGACCACGCCGTCCAGGCGGTCAGGGCGGCCGTCGCGATCATCGACAAGGCCGGACTCGCGGGCTTGCCCGTGGGCGCGGGCGTCGCTGTCGGGGCCGCCGTGGTCGGCAACCTCGCCGAGGGGTCGAACCTCAGCGTGCTCGGAGAGGTGACAAACCTCGCGTCCCGGCTCCAGGCGCAGGCGGGCGCCGGCGAGGTGCTGTTGTCCGATGAGGCCTTTAGGCGCGCGCGGTCGTGGTTGGAGGCGCACGGGCTGGAGGCCGATCCCATCGCGGTCGATCTCAAGGGCTTTCCGCCCGGCCTGGCGGCCTATCGGATCGTCAGCGAGGTCGCCGCGGCCGCGGCCGTCTGAGCCCCTCGGCTGCGCTGGTTTACGGCTACGGAAGGTAGCCGACGGTGTGGTAAGGTGGCACCTTCCCGATTCCTGAGCGCGTCTTCTCAACGTCGTCGCTCCGAAGCTCAGGCCTGACCGCCCCAGGGGTAGAGGCGAGTCCAAGGAAGGAGCGAATAAGAGGGGTTGCTACCGCTATTCAGGGCGGTCGCGGTGTGGGTGCTCGTGCTCGCGGCCGTGATCCTGCCGCGCGTCGCGCCGCCGGTGGCGCAACCGGTGCAGCTGGCAGTCACCCAGCTGAGCGCGTTCGACCGCAACTCGGTGGTGCAACAGAACCGCGCGGAGCGGGCGCAGGTGGCGTCGTCGCAGCAGGTGAACGCCTGGTCGGACGAGCTGAAGCAGGGGCTCGCCCAGTACCAGGCCAAGCAGCTCGCGCTGGCCGCGGCGCAAACCCAGGCCGCCGCGATCGCCGCCCGCAGCAACCATCCGCCTCCGCCGCCCGACATCGCGAAGGACATCTACGACGCGTTCAGCCCGCTCGGCCAGGGGGCCGTGCAGTGGGCGGTGAACGTGGCGTACTGCGAGTCGCGCTACCACCCGAACTCGGTGAACTCCTCGAGCGGCGCGTCGGGGCTGTTCCAGTTCCTGCCCAGCACGTGGGCCTTCACGCCGTACGCGAGCTACTCGCCGTTCGACCCGAGGTACAACGCGCTCGCGGCGGCGTGGCTGTACCAGCGCGACGGCCCGAGCCAGTGGGTGTGCCAGGGCTAGGTACGTAGGGCCTGGCGACCGGCCTTTTGGCACAGTGTGCCGGCCGGCGGAGACTGCCCGGCCTAGTCCAGGGTCACTTCCAGCTGATAGATCCGCTGGGGGCCGTTCGAGCCCTTCAGCACCAGGGACCCGTGGTCGGCCACCTGCGGCGCGTCCGGCACGCGTGTCCGGGTCGCCTCGGAAAGAAGGACGCGCGCGGGCCTGACCTTCGACAGGTAGGCGCTGTTGTTCACCGGCACGCCGATGAGCGTGAACTCCATCCGGTCATCCGACCCGACGTGGCCGGCCACGACCTCGCCCGTGTCCAGTCCCATGCCCACGGAGATGGTCGCCAGGCCGCGCTCCGCCAGCTCCAGGTTGAAGCGGTCGATCTCGCGCACCATCGCCTGCGCGGCCTGGAAAGCGCGCTCGGCGTGGTCGGTCATCGGGTTCGGCGCCCCGAACACCACGAGCATTCCGTCGCCCTGGAACTTGTCGATGTTGCCGCCGTGGTGCAGGACGACGCGGATCATCCGCTGGAAGTAGTCGTTCAGGAACCGCACCAGCTCTTCGGCGTCCATGCTCTGCGACAGGGCCGAGAAGCCGGCGATGTCGGAGTTGAGCATGGTGACCTCGCGCCGCTCGCCGGGCAGGAAACGAAGGGTCCGTCCCGACCGCGTGAGCACGTAGTCCGTCACCTGCTTGTTGACGTGGGCCTCGAACACCTGGCGGAGGAACTCCGACCGCTCGTACTGGCGCGCGTTGTCGATGGCGATCGCGGCGAGGTCGGCGATGGCCTGCAGGAAGTCCTTGTCCTTCTCCTCGAAGATTGAGGCCCGGAACGGGTTGTCCACGTACAGCGCGCCGATGACAGCGCCCTTGGTGACCAGGGGTACGGCGATGATCGAGCGCAGGTTCTGCATGATCACCGACTGCTGGCCCTTGAACCGGTCGTCGAGGCTGGCGTCGGTCGACACGACCGCCTGGCCGCTCGCCACCACCCGCTCGATCACCGTCTTCGAACCTAGGAACTGCCGCGCGTTCTCCGGGTCCGAGCCGCTCGACATCTGGACGGACAGGCTGCCGTCCGCCGGGTCGACAAGGACGATGAACCCTCGCGACGCCTTCATCAGGGTGATCACCCTGTCCATGACCTTCGCCAGCACGGTGTCGAGGTCGAGGGACGAGCTCAGGTCGCGGGCGAGCTCGTACAGAAGGTGGTCGCGCATGCCGAAATCGACGTCTTGCGCCAAAGCCATGCGGAGCATAACGGTGCGGTGGGCCAATTCCGGCCATGGGTAGACTCCTATTCCCGTGGTGTCGGATTCCCCCCAGGCACAGCAGATAGACGCGCTCCTGGCTCGCCTGAACCCGCCTCAGCAGGAGGCGGTCACCCACGGCGACGGCCCGCTCTTGATCTTCGCCGGCGCCGGCAGCGGCAAGACCCGCGTCCTGACCGCGCGCATCGCCTACCTGATCGCCTCGCACCGCGTCTGGCCCGACCGCCTGCTGGCGGTGACCTTCACCAACAAGGCCGCGCGGGAGATGCGCTCCCGGGTCGAGGCTCTCGTCGGCGAGGGCGCGCAGAAGATGTGGGTCGGCACATTCCATTCCACGGCGGTCAAGATCCTGAGGCGCGAGGCGCAGCGCATCGGCATCACGCCGAGCTTCGTCATCTTCGACGAGGACGACACCCGCGCCGCTTTGAAGCGCGTGCTCGACGAGCTGCGGCTCGACCCCAAGCGCTACCCGGTGGGCGCGCTGAGCCAGGGCATCTCTCAGGCCAAGAGCGAGCTCAGGCGGCCGGACGATATCCCGAACCGGAGCTACTCGGACGAGATCCTGCGCCGGGTGTACACCTCCTACGAGGAGGTGCTGCGGCGCTCCGGAGGGCTCGACTTCGACGACCTGATCATGAAGCTCGTCGAGCTCTACAGCTCCGACGAGGAGGCGCTCGCCAAGTGGCGCGACCGCTTCCGCCACGTGCTCGTCGACGAATACCAGGACACGAACCGCGCCCAGTACCGGCTGGTCAACCTGCTCGCCGCCGAGCACCGCAACGTGGCGGTTGTCGGCGATGACGACCAATCGATCTACCGGTTCCGCGGCGCGGACATCCGCAACATCCTCGACTTCCGCAAGGACTATCCGGACGCGCACGTGGTCCACCTCGAGCAGAACTACCGCTCGAGCCAGGCCATCCTCGACGCCGCGTACAGCGTCATCCGCTCCAACCCGGAGCGGGCGGAGAAGCGGCTGTGGACCGACCGCGCGGGTGGCGAGAAGGTCGTCGCCACGCAGGCCTACAACGAGGTCGAGGAGGCGGAGTTCGTCGCGGACGAGATCGAGCGTCTGCGCAAGACCGAGAAGCGCGGCTACTCCGATTTCGCGGTCCTCTACCGGACCAACGCCCAGTCACGCGCCTTCGAGGATGTGCTCGCGCGCCGGCGCATCCCGTACCGATTGGTCGGCGGCGTTCGGTTCTGGGAGCGGCGCGAAGTGAAGGACCTTGTCGCGTACCTGCGGTTCTGCTTCAACCCTCAGGACGCGCTGAGCTTCGGCCGCATCGTGTCGGTGCCGTCGCGCAAGATCGGCAACGTCACCGTCGAGGCGATCAACGCACACGCGCGCGTGGCCGAAGCCGACATCCTGGAGATCCTTCGCGACCCGGCGCATGTTCCCGGCGTGCCCAAGACGGCGGTCGGTCCGCTGCAGGGCTTCCGGGCGCAGGTCGAGTCGGTGCGCTCGACCATGGGCGTGCTCCGGCCGAGCGAGCTCATCGACCACCTGGTCGAGGTCATGGGCCTCCGCGCGCACTACCTCGACGGCACGCCGCAGGGCGAGGCGCGCCTGGAGAACATCAACGAGCTGCGCGGCCTTGCCGAGAGCTTCGACGACCGCGAGCCCGCTCAGGGCCTGGAGGACTTCCTGGCCGAGGTCGCGCTCGTCTCCGACGTGGACGCCTACGACGAGAACGGCGAGGGCGTGACGCTCATCACCCTGCACATGGTCAAGGGCCTGGAGTTCGCCGTCGTGTTCATGGTCGGGATGGAGGAGGGCTTGCTGCCGCACCAGCGTGCCGTCGAGGAGCGCGAGGCGAACCCTTCGGCCGCCGGCGCGGCGACGGAGATGGCGGAGGAGCGGCGCCTCGCCTACGTGGGGATGACGCGCGCGAAGGACCGCCTGTACCTCAGCTGCGCGTTCCGGCGCCATCTGTACGGGCGCTCGCAGCCGGCCTTCCCGAGCCGGTTCCTCACCGATATCCCGCAGTCGATGCTCGCCGCGCCCCGTGGCTTCGCGCCGGTCGCCCCGCCGCGCCAGGGCTACAAGGAGCGGTACATCGAGCGGCAGGTCGAGGCCGCGCCGGCCGCGCCGCCGGTGCAGCGCTTCGCCAGCGGCGACCGCGTCAAGCACCCCGCTTTCGGCGCGGGCACCGTGGTCAAGAGCACGCTGACCCGCACCGACGAGGAGCTGGTGATCAAGTTCGACAAGGCCGGCTTGAAGATCCTGAGCGGCATGCTCGCCCCGCTGACCAAGTGACGAAGCGGAAGAGAGCGTCGAAGGTCGACCCCGCCGTGCGTGTCGAGGGCGGCGGCGAAGGACCGTCACCGGCTGACCCGGTTGCCCAGCGCGCCGCCGGTCTGCGCGAGCTCATCCGCCGCCACGAGCACGCGTACTACGTGCTCGACGCGCCCGAGGTCTCGGACGCCCAATACGACGCGCTGTTCCTGGAGCTCCGCCGGATCGAGGAAGAGCGGCCGGACCTCGTCATCGCCGACTCACCGACACAGCGCGTCGGCGGCGAGGCTTCGGACCAGTTCGCCAAGGTCCGCCACCGCTCGCGGATGCTGAGCCTGCAGAACGCGTTCGACGAGGCCGAGATCCGCGCCTTCGACAAGCGCGTGCGGGCGGCGGTCGGCGAGAAGGTCGCGTACTGCGCAGAGCTGAAGATCGACGGTCTCGCGATGAGCCTGACCTACGCGAAGGGCCGGTTCCAGCGCGCGGCCACGCGAGGCGACGGCACGACCGGCGAGGACGTGACGGCCAACGTGCGCACGATCCGCAGCGTCCCGCTGGCGGTCACGCCGGCCGCGGGCCTGCCTGACGTGTTCGAGGTTCGCGGCGAGGTTTATTTCCCGATCGCCGGCTTCGAGAAGCTGAACCGGGAGATGGAGGCGGCGGGCCGGCCGCGGTTCGTCAATCCCCGCAACACCGCGGCGGGAAGCGTGCGCCAGATCGACCCCACAGTCACCGCCGGCCGCGACCTGCAGACGTTCATGTACACGCTCGACCCGGCGGGTGCCACAAAGTCGCAGTGGGAGGTGCTCAACACCCTGGAGGGGATGGGCTTTCGCGTCAACAAGAATCGGCGAAGGCTCGACTCCATCGACGACGTGATCGAGTTCCACTCGGAGTGGCACCGCAAGCGGCATGAGCTCGAATACGAGATCGACGGGATCGTGGTGAAGGTGGACGGTTTCGCCCAGCAGCTCGAGCTCGGCTTTGTCGCGCACTCGCCGCGCTGGGCGATCGCCTTCAAGTACGCGCCGGAGCAGGCCGAGACCGAGGTCGAGGAGATCGCGTGCTACGTCGGGCGCACGGGCGTGCTCACGCCGGTCGCGCACGTGAAGCCGGTGATGGTCGGCGGTGTGACGATCCGCAACGTGACCATGCACAACGAGGCGCAGGTCAACGACAAGGGCGTGTACGTCGGCGCGAAGGTGATGATCCACCGCGCCGGGGACGTCATCCCCGAGATCGTCAGCGTGAAGGACCCGCGGCCCGGCTGGAAGATGCCGGCGAAGTGTCCGGTGTGCAGTGGGGAGGTCGTGCGCGAGGAGCCGTACATCGCCCACCGCTGCATCAACCCCTTCTGCGGCGCGCAGCGGCTCGAGCGGCTGCGCCACTTCGCGGCGACGATGGACATCGAAGGCCTCGGCTACGCCACTTTGACGCAGCTCATCGACCGCGAGATCGTGGAGGACCCGAGCGACCTGTTCCGCCTGACGACAGACCAGATTCAGGAGCTCGACGGGTTCGCGGAGAAGTCCGCCCGCAACCTCGTCGACCGGATCGCCGCGAGCCGGCGCGTCGAGCTGTGGCGGTTCCTGTGCGCGCTCGGCATCCCGAACGTCGGCGACGCGACGGCGCGGATCCTCGCCAACGAGCTCGGGACCGTCCAGGCGCTGGCGTCCGCGCCCGAAGAGCAGCTCCGCGCGCTTGAGGGTATCGGCCCGAACATGGCCGCCGAGATCCACCGCTTCTTCCTCGGCCACGGCGCCGAGCTGCTGGAGAAGCTGCTGGACGTCGGTGTCGAACCGCTGCCCGTGGACGCCGTCACGGGCGGCCCGTTCATGGGCAAGACGTTCGTCTTCACCGGCACGCTGGAGACCATGTCGCGGCCGGACGCCGAGGCGCTCGTGCGCAAGCTCGGCGGCAAGGCCGCGGCTAGCGTGAGCGCCAAGACCGACTACGTGGTCGCGGGGCCCGGCGCCGGCTCCAAGCTCGAGAAGGCGCAGAAGCTCAAGGTCCCGATCCTGGACGAGGAGCAGTTCAAGGAGCTCCTCCAGAAATGAGGAGGTGGTGGCTGCTGGGCCTGGCCGCCGCCCTTCTTCTGTGGGGCTGGTTCGTGCTGGGGTTCCTCGAGGAGCCGTCGGCGGTCGCCAACGTGCGCGTCGCGCTGATCGCGATCGGCGTCGGCTCGATCGCGCTGGGCCTGGCCTCAGGCGTCGCCGGCGTCTGGATGCTGGTCGCGCGCCGCACCTAAGCTTTCCTGTGCCGTGCCCCTATCCAAGGACGAAGTCCGCCACGTCGCCATGCTCGCGCGCGTCGGCCTCGAGCCGGGAGACGAGGAGTTCTACGCCCAGCAGCTGAGCGGCATCCTCGGCCACATCGACCGTCTTCAGCAGCTCGACACGGAGGACATCGCGCCGACGGCGCAGGTCGTCGCCGTCGAGGCTCGGCTCCGCGACGACGAGCCGCGGCCGTGCCTGTCCCAGGAGGAGGCGCTGGCGAACGCGCCCGCATCCGTCGACGGCTTCTTCCGCGTGCCCGCGATCCAGGAAGAGGCATGAGCGCCGGCGACCTGACGTCGCTGACCATCAAAGAGGCGTCGCGGCTGCTGCGCGACGGTTCGATCTCGCCGCGGGATCTGCTCGCGGCTCACGTCGAGCGCATCGAGCGGCTGGACTCCAAGGTCAAGGCGTACCTGCGCTTCACGCCCGAGCTCGCGCAGAAGCAGGCCGAAGCGGCCGGCCGGCGCATCCGCGAAGGTGAGGAGACGCCGATGGCCGGCATCCCCGTCGCGCTCACGGATGTCCTGTGCGTGCGCGGAGTAGAGACGACGGCCGGATCGCAGATCCTGCGCGGCTACAGGCCGCCGTACACGGCGACCGCCGTGCAGCGCCTCTTCGACGCCGGCGCCGTGATGCTCGGGGTCACGAACTGCGACGAGTTCGCCATGGGCAGCTCGACCGAGAACTCGAGCTACTTCCCGACGCGCAACCCCTGGGATACCGACCGGGTGCCGGGGGGCAGCTCGGGAGGCAGCGCCGCGGCCGTGGCGGCGGGGGAGGCGATCTTCTCGCTCGGGACGGATACCGGCGGCTCCATCCGCCAGCCCGCGGCCCTGTGCGGCGTGGTCGGCATGAAGCCGACGTACGGCCGCGTCAGCCGCTACGGGCTGATCGCGTTCGCCTCGAGCCTGGACCAGATCGGCCCCTTCGCGCGGTGCGTCGACGACGCGGCACTCGTCCTCTCCCTGATGAGCGGCCTCGACCCTCTCGACGCCACCTCGTCCGAGCGGGCGGGCATGGAGGTCGTGAACAACTACGGCGGCGGAGTGAAGGGAATGCGCCTGGGCGTCCCCCGGGAGTACTACGACGTCAAGGGCATCGAGCCCGGGGTGAAGGCGGCGATCGATGCGGCGCTGCAGGTCATGAGGGGCGAGGGTGCCGAGATCGTCGACGTGTCCCTGCCGCATACCGACTACGGCCTCGCGGCGTACTACATCCTCGCCCCGGCCGAGTGCTCGTCCAACCTGGCGCGCTTCGACGGCGTGAAGTACGGGTTGAGCGACGCCGACGCGCCGAACATCACCGAGGAGTACATGCGCGTGCGGCGCAGGGGCTTCGGCACCGAGGTGCGGCGGCGGGTGATGCTCGGCACATACGCCCTGTCGAGCGGCTACTACGACGCTTACTACCTCAAGGCGCAGAAGGTGCGCACCCTCATCAAGCGCGACTTCGACGCCGCGTTCGAAAAGTGCGACGCGATCGTGAGCGCGACGTCGCCGACGGTCGCGTTTCCCATCGGCTCGCGCACGCAGGACCCGCTCTCCATGTACCTGTGCGATGTCCTCACGCTGGGCGGCAACCTGGCCGGCCTGCCCGGCATCAGCGTGCCATGCGGCACATCGGACGGGCTGCCGGTCGGGCTGCAGGTCCTCGCACCGCAGTGGGGCGAGAACGTGGCCCTGCGCGTGGCCCGCGCGTACGAGGAGGCGAGCGATATCCGCGCCGAGGTGGCGTCCGTTGCCTGAGTGGGAGGTCGTCATCGGCATGGAGGTGCACGTGCAGCCGCGCACGCGCTCCAAGATGTTCTGCGGCTGCGCGATCGCCGAGCTCAACGCGACGCCGAACACGCACGTTTGCCCGGTCTGCCTGGGCATGCCCGGCGTGCTGCCGGTGCCGAACAAGGCGGCGATCGAGGCCTGCCTGAAGACGGCGCTGGCGCTCAACTGCGAGATTCCGCGGCACACAAAGTTCGACCGCAAGAACTACATGTATCCCGACCTGCCGAAGGGCTACCAGATCAGCCAGTACGACCTGCCGATGAGCGTCAACGGATACGTAGAGGTAGGGGGTAGGCGCGTCCGCATCCGGCGGGTGCACCTGGAGGAGGACACCGGCAAGCTCGTGCACGCCGGCGACAAGCTGCACCGGGCGCGGGAGTCGTACGTCGACCTGAACCGCGCCGGCGTGCCGCTGATGGAGATCGTCAGCGAGCCCGATATCCGCGGCGCGGACGAGGCGCGCGAATACGCGATGGAGCTGCAAGCGGTGCTGCGCGCGATCGGCGCCTCGAGCGCCGATATGGAGAAGGGCCAGATGCGCGTCGAGCCGAACATCTCCATCCGCCGCGCGGGCTCCGACGAGCTCGGCGTGAAGACGGAGCTGAAGAACATCAACTCCTTTCGCGCGCTGCACCGGGCGATCGAGTTCGAGGTCGAACGGCAGCGGCAGGCGCTCGAGTCGGGTGGGAAGGTGGCGCAGGAGACGCGCGGCTGGTCGGAGGACGAGCAGCGCACCTTCTCGCAGCGAAGCAAGGAGTTCGCCGAGGACTACCGCTACTTCCCCGAGCCGGATATCCCGCCGCTGGAGCTCGACAGGGAGTGGATCGAGCAGCTGCGCTCGGCACTGCCGGAGATGCCCTCGGTTCGCCGCGCGCGCTTGTCCGAGAAGCTGCCCCCGGCTGTGGCGGCGGCGATCGGCGCCGACCGCGACCTCGCGGAACTGTTCGAAGGCGCGACCGCCCTGGGCGCGCCGGCGCAGTCGACGGCCAACTGGATCGTCAACGAGATCGCGCCGGCCGGAAAGATCCCGTCCCCGGAAGCGCTCGCTGAGCTGGTCAAGCTCGTCGACGCCGGAAACATCACGCGCGACCAGGGGCGCGAGGTGCTGGTCGAGTCGGTGGAGACCGGCCGCACGCCGGCCGAGATCGTCGCCGAGCACGGATTTGCGCAGGTCAGCGACGAATCGCAGCTGCGCGTCCTCGCCCAGGCGGCGATCGACGCCAACCCAAAGGCCGCCGCCGACTTTCGGGCCGGCAAGAGGCAGGCGATCGCGGCGCTCATGGCCGACCTGCGCAAGCGCGCGCCGGAGGCGAACCCGAAGAAAGCCAACGAGCTGCTCAACCAGTTGCTTGGGGAGTTGCCCCGCTAGCGTTACGCTGCGCCGCGGACAGGCGTAGGTCTAAGCATGCAAAGGGCGCTCTCGGTGTTCGTCCTCGCAGTCGTTGTGGCCGCGTGCGGCGCGGAAGGAGGCTCGGGGAGCCTACCAGTGCCGGCCCCACCGACCGCGGCGCTCGCGAAGTGGAAGGACTTCCCCGCCGCCGCAAACCCGCGTCCGATCATCGCTTTCGGCGACGCCGCCGAGGTCATCCAGCCGCAGGGCTTTCCGGACGGCGACCGCAAGGTCGCGTGGATTTGCAACAAGTTCGTGCCGGCCGCCGGCCTGACCATGCTCGCCGACGCCAGGCGCGCCTATGCGGCCCTCATGTCCGAGCGAGCGCTTGACCCGGATGGATCGACGCAGTGCACCACCCTCGCGCCCTTCGTCGTCACCGCGGCGCGGCTCGCGAGCGCCGGCTTCCGACCGACCGCGGGACGATGCAATTACGTGCGTGGGTCTTCGACGTTCCCGAGGTCGGGGGGTTCGTCGCTTACCTAGCTGTCGATCCATCCGCGCTGTGGGGCGGCGCCATCGTCGCGAAACAGGGTCGCGGCGCGCGGGTGAGCCAGGACGGACGGACGCTCAAGATCGGCGTCATCAACCCGGGGACCGGTCCGTGCGATTCGGGTCGGTACACGGCATCGGCGGCCGAGTCGTCGTCCGCCGTCGCAGTCGCGGTGCTGCGCATTCCGAACCCGACGCCTCAATCGGCCCTGTGCGCTCTGCCCGCACGCATCGGATTCATCGAGGTGTCTTTGAATTCGCCTCTCCGCGGTCGGGTGCTGGTGGACGAGAACGGCGACGTCGGTACGGCTTGCCCCGAGACGGGGGACTGCTAGCCGGACCTGCGCCACGATCAGCGAGTGCCAGCACTGGGACGCTTCCGGCGTGGGAATTCCAGCCGATCGCCGGCATTCGCGCGAAACCTGCGGGTAGCCTTTGCGAGTGGCCCTGCCGCCCGACTTCCACGTGCACACCGAGTTCTCGTGGGATGCGCCGCGAGGATCGATGGAGAAGAGCTGCGAGCGTGCGCTCGAGCTCGGCCTGCCCGCGATCGCCTTCACCGAGCACGCCGACTGGGCGCTCGTCCACGAGGGCCAGCACACAGTCGACATCCACGGTTATTTCGAGGCGGTGGAGCGCTGCCGGGCGAAGTACCGCGACCTGCGCATCCAGACCGGCGTCGAGCTGGGTGAGCCGCACTGGTACCCGAAGGAGACGGCGGAGGTCCTTGCCGCCGGGCCCCTCGACCGCGTCCTCGGCTCCATCCACTGCATCCGCCACGACGGGGGCATGCTCGACGCAAGCCAGTTCCGCTCGCGCGAGGGCCTCGACTTCCCCGCCGCCGTACGCGAGTACCTGCGCGAGGTCCTGGCGATGGTCGACAGCGGCCAGCCGTTCGAGACGCTGTCGCACCTCGACTACCCCAAGCGCTACTGGGTCGACGGCATCGCGCCGTATCGCGAGCAGGACTACGAGGCGGAGATCCGCGCCATCCTGACCGCGGCGGCGCGCACCGGGCGCGTGCTCGAGGTGAACACGACGCGCGGCCACACGCTGTGCCCCGACATCACGGTCGTGCGCTGGTGGCGACAGGCCGGCGGGCAGGCGGTGCAGTACGGCAGCGACGCCCACCAGCCCGACAAGGTGGCCGAGGGATTCAAGCTCGCGACGCAGATGGTCGAAGCCGCCGGCTTCAAAGCCGCCGCCGACCCGGTCGCGCTGTGGCGCCGCTGATCCTCAGGCCGACGGCGCCCGCACACGGCGGCGCCGCGGTCGCACGTGAGGACGGCAAGGTCTGGCTAGTCAGCTACGCGCTGCCGGGCGAGGTGGTCGAAGCAGAGCCGCGCGGCAGGCAGGGCGGCGTCGCGGTCGCGGCCGCGACGCGCATCGTCGAAGCGTCGCCACACCGTGTGCCCGCGCCGTGCCCGCACTTCGGCTCTTGCGGCGGGTGTCAGCTGCAGCACGCCGCGTACGCCGAACAGCTGGCGTGGAAGCGCCAGGTCGTCGAGGAGGCCTGGTCGCGCGCCGGCCTGCGCCTTCCGCCCGACACCGCCGTGCACGGAATGGAAGAGCCGTGGCGCTACCGCATCCGCGGCGAGTTCGAGGCGGTCGCCGAGGCGGACGGCTGGCGCTTCGGCTTCCACCGCATGCGTTCCCACGAGGTGCTGCCGATCGACGTCTGTCCCATCCACGACGAGCGCATCGAGCGGGCGGTGCCGGCGTTCGCGCAGGCGGCGAACGAGCTCGGACTGACGGGAGTGCAGAACCTCCTGCTCACGGCGGAGCCCACGGGTCCCGGGCTGCTGTGGCGCCTCAGAGTCAACAAGAAGGCGTGGCCCCACGAGGAGCTGGCCCGCCGCGTGGCGGAGCTGCTGCCCGACGTCGCGCTGCTGGACGACTCGATGTCGCTCGAGTTCTGGGACATGACGTTCCGAGTCCGCAGCGACACCTTCGTGCAGACCAACTACCGGCAGATGCTGGTCCTCTACCGGACGGCGCTCGACATGCTCGGTTCGGGTCATGGCCTGCGCGTGCTCGACCTCTACGCCGGCATCGGCACGATCTCGGTGGCGGTCGCGCGCGAGGGCGCGAGCGTGACGGCGGTCGAGGAGAATCCACGCGCCGTCCAGCTCGGCCGGCTCAACGCGCGCATCAATTTGTCAGGCCTGGCGGGGCCGGGCGCCCGGGTGGAGTACGCGCCGGGCAAGGTCGAGGAAGTGCTGCGGGCTGTGCGCCTGGGCACCCACGACGCGGTCGTCCTCGACCCGCCGCGGGCGGGCTGCGAGCCCGCTGCGCTCTCGGAGCTGATCAGGCTCGGGGTCGGCCGCCTCGTCTACGTCAGCTGTGAGCCGTCGACGCACGCGCGCGACATCGTGTCGCTGGTCCGCGGCGGCTACCGCGTCAGGCGGGCGGCGATCGTCGACATGTTCCCGCAGACCTACCACATCGAGTCGGTCGCCCTGCTCGAGCGGTCCTAGGTTCGGTCCAGCCTCCGGACGAGCTTGACGACCGAGATGCGGAGCCGGCCGGGCCCCAGCGACCGGACGACCATGTTCAGGAGCGGCCTGAGCATCAGCTGCACGTCGGGCCCAACGGAACATAGGCGGAGACGGTTACGCCCGAAATCAACGGCGGGCAGATTAAACGATTGGACCCGCCTACGTACCTCGGTGTACGAACTCGGCCAGCCGGCCCACGCCCTCCCTCAGATCGGCGTCTGAGCTCGCCAGGCTGATCCGGACGGCGTCCCTGGCCACGTCGCCGAACGCCGTCCCGGGCGCCACGGCCACGCCTCTTTGCCGCAGGAGCGCGAAGGCGAAATCGCGAGCTCCCTGGCCCGAAGGCGAGATGTCGGCCATGCAGTAGAAGGCTCCCCTGGGCTCGGCGACGAAAAGCTCCGCGTCGCGGAGGATAGCCATCACCGCGTCCCGACGCCGCCGATACGCGGCGTTCATCTCGCCGACACAGTCCTGGGGCCCGTCGAGCGCGGCCTCGCCCGCCACCTGCGTGATCGTGGAGACGCACGACGAGTTCGACTCGAGGACCTTGGTCACGGTGTCCATCAGCTCCGCGGAGCCGGCGACGTAGCCCATGCGCCAACCGGTCATCGCGTAGGTCTTGGAGAAGGTGAAGACGGACGCGATTCGAGGGTCGTCCGGCGCGATCGCGGCCGGGCTCGTCCACGAGCCGTCGAGCAGGATCTGGTCGTAGCACTCATCGCTGAGCAGCCAGAGGTTGTGTCGCTGGGCGATCTCGATGATGCGCTCGATCGTGGCGCGCGGGTAGACCGCCCCGGTCGGGTTGTTCGGGCTGTTGATGAGGAGCAGCTTCGCCCGCGGCGTGATCAGCTTCTCGAGCGCGTCGAGGTCCGGCTCGAAGCCGTTCTCCGGCGGGCAGGGGTAGAAGACGCCGCGGGTCCCGGTCCAGGACAGCATGATCCGGGTGTTCGGCCAGCCGGGGTCGGGCAGGAGGACGTCGTCGCCCGGCTCGAGCACGGCAGCGAAGACGGCCGCGATCCCGCCCACCCCTCCGGGCGAGGTGGCGATCCGGTCCGGCGTCACGCGGATGCCGTTGACGCGCTCGAGCTTCGCGGCGAGCTTCTCGCGCAGCGACAGCAGGCCCTGCGTGTGCGTGTAGAAGGTGAGGTCCTGGTCGATGGCGCGCTTGCCGGCGTCCTTGATGTGCTGCGGGGTGGGGAAGTTCGGCTGGCCGACCTGGAGCTGGATGCACCCCGGGGTCCGGATCGCCTCGTTGCCGATCTCGCGGATGCCGGAGTGCGCCGCTTCCGCCGGGAGATGGGCCAGGGAAGGGATTGCCAGTCGAGCCATTTGCCTAAGTAGACTATCTCGGGGTCAGCCCGCGGCCCAGCCATAACGATGCCGCACGCCCCAGAAACCTTCGTCCACCTCCACAACCACACCGAGTACTCGCTGCTCGACGGCGCGAGTCGCATCCACGCCATGGTCGGGCGGGCGGCCGAGCTCGGGATGCCCGCGATCGGCCTCACCGACCACGGCGTCATGTACGGCGCCATCCATTTCTACAAGGCGTGCCGCGATGCGGGCATCAAGCCGATCGTCGGCTGCGAGGTGTACGTCGCGCCACGCTCGCGCCTGCTGCGCGAAGGCCGCGTCGACCGCGACCCGAATCACCTCACGCTGCTGGCCGCCGACCACGCCGGCTACCTGAACCTCATGCGCCTGTGCACCGCCGGCCAGATGGAGGGCATGTACTACAAGCCCCGCATCGACAAGGAGATCCTGGCCGAGCACTCGCAGGGCCTGATCGCGCTCTCCGGATGCCTGCAGGGCGAGCCCGCGAGCCGCATCGTCGACGGCGACGTAGACGGGGCGCGCGAAGCCGTCGCGACCTACCGCGACATCTTCGGCAAGGACCGGTTCCTCCTCGAGGTGCAGCGCCACGGCATCGACAAGCAGGAAGAGGTCAACACCGTGCTCACGAAGTTCGGCAAGGAGTTCGGGCTTCGACTCTGCGCGACCAACGACCTGCACTACGTCCACCGCCACGACTCCGAAGCGCACGACGTGCTGCTGTGCCTGCAGACGGGCGCCCGCTTCAACGACCCGAACCGGTGGCGATTCTCGACCCAGGAGAACTACCTCAAGACGCCGGCGGAGATGCAAGAGGCGTTCCGAGAGCTGCCCGAGGCGCTGGCCGCCACGCTGGAGGTCGCCGACCAGTGCGATCTGAAGATCGACCTCGGCGCCACGCTGCTGCCCCCGTTCGACGTCCCCGACGGGCTGGCGCCCGACGACTACCTGCGCCAGCTCGTGCTGAAGGGACTCGAGTGGCGCTTCGGCCAGCCGTCGGCGGCGGTGAAGGAGCGCGCCGACAACGAGCTCACCGTCATCAGGGCGACCGGCTACGCCTCCTACTTCCTGATCGTTTGGGACTTCTACAACTTCGCGCGCAAGAACGGAATCGTGGTCGGGCCCGGGCGAGGAAGCGCGGCGGGCAGCCTCGTCTCGTACGCGCTGGGGATCACCAACCTCGACCCGCTGGAGCACGGCCTGATCTTCGAGCGCTTCCTCAACATCGACCGCGTCTCCATGCCCGACATCGACTGCGACTTCTCGGTCGAAGGCCGCGAGCGCGTCATCCGCTACGTGTCGGAGAAGTACGGCGCCGACAGGGTCGCGCAGATCATCACCTTCACGACGATGGCGTCCAAGGCCGCGATCCGCGACGTGGGTCGCGTGCTCGAGGTGCCCCTACGCGACACGGACCGCCTGGCCAAGCTCGTGCCGGTGTGGCAGGGGCGGTCCAAGTCGCTCGAGGACACGATCAAGGAAGTGCCCGAGTTCCGCGAGGCCTGCGAGTCGAGCGAGGAGGCCAAGCACCTGGTCGACGTCGCCAAGACCCTGGAGGGGGTATCGCGCAACGTCAGCACCCACGCCGCGGGAGTCGTGATCGCGCCTGAGCCGCTGGTCCGCTACACGCCGCTGCAGTTCGGCCCGGGGCGCGAGGCGGTGATCACCCAGTACGACATGAAGGCCGTCGGCGACATCGGCCTCTTGAAGATCGACTTCCTGGGCCTCCAGAACCTCGACATCATCGCGACCTGCCTGCGCCTGCTGAAGGAGCGGCGCGGCCTCGAGATCGACGTGGAGAAGCTCCCGTACGACGACGCCAAGACGTACGAGCTGCTGGCCAACGCGGACACGCACGGCGTGTTCCAGCTCGAAGGCGCGGGCATG
>CBJLKR010000004.1:0-29671 GCA_966423695.1 uncultured bacterium
AATACGCGGGGATGTAACCGTCCTCGGTAGGTCACCAAAGCGCCGTGTCACGGCGCGGCGCGAGTTTCCGACTGGGGGAATTGCCAATGCGAAGACTGTTGCTTGCTGCCGCCTTCGCATTCGCCGCCATGCCGGTGGTGGGCGCATCGGCCGCCACGAACCCGAGCGGCACCGGACCGCCGCATCAGACGTGCCAGGTCATCAACGCGACTCCGAGCAACCCGAGCGGCGCGACCGGGGCGTTCTACCCCGGCCACGCTCAGAACGCGCCGGGATCGGTGTTCGCGGAGCCTGGCGGGACGTTCGCCAACGGCGGGACGGGCGGGCAGGCGTACAACAACGCCGGCGCGCCGTCGCAGTACGACGTCGCCTGCTACCAGATGTCGCAACGGCCGTAACGCAAACGCGAGTGGGGGGCGAGTGTTCGCCCCCCAACGCGCGCCGGCGTGACCATCACCCTCCAACCCGGAGGCGGGGTCTTGACGCTCGGGGCGTTACTGAGGTGTGGATGCCGACCCGACCTCGCACGAATATGACGTCCTGATGCCGGGCGAAGCGGCGTCTATGAGCAATCCTTCAAAGCGGGACATCGAGCACTGGATCGGAACCTACACAGAACTCTGCCAGTTCAAAGAGTCGATTCTGGGGACGCTTGTGGAGCAGCGAGAGAACGTCCGGCTTGCGGGGCGAATCGAGGTGGATCACGACGACATGATCCTCAGGAGCGAGTACGAACGCTTGCGGCGTCGGCTTCAGTACTGGCAGCTGGTGAGCCAAACGACGCGTCAAGGCTCGGCGAAAGCGCGCGGCAGCTAGCCCGAATTGGAGGCGACGCCCAGAATCGAACTGGGGATGGAGGTTTTGCAGACCTCTGCCTTACCACTTGGCTACGTCGCCTCGCAGCTCGAACCCCGATTCTAAGATGCCACCGTGTCCGAGCAGACTTTCCGCGACGCCATGGCGCGGCTGCCTGCGGGCGTGGTCGTGGTCACGGCCAGGGCGGGCGACGGCTACCGCGGGTTGACGGCCAGCAGCCTTGTCTCGGTCTCGCTCGAGCCGCCGCTCGTGGCCGTGGCGCTGGAACGGGAATCGGCGACCCGCGCCGCGGTGCTCGCCGGCGGCCGGTTCAACGTCAGCGTGCTCACGCGGGAGCAGGAGTTCCTTGCCGACCGCTTCGCGGGCCGCGCGCCCGCGGTGGACTGGCACAGCGTGCCGTATCGCCTGGGCGCTGACCGGCTGCCGCTGCTCGAGGGTTGCGCAGCGTGGCTCGAGTGCAGGCTCGTGGCGACGCACGAGGCAGGCGACCATGACGTGTGCATCGGTCAAGTTCTCGCCGCCGAGCTCGGAGCGGGCGACCCCCTGATCCTGTGGGACCGAGCGTTCTGGTCGCTGCGCTGATTAATAAGGAAGGTCGTCCTCTTCCATCCCGAAGTGATGGCCGACCTCGTGCAGGATCGTGCGCCGCACCTCCTCGATGAGGTCCTTCATCGTCGTCGCCGCGCGCTCGTGCGCGCGCTTGTAGAGCGTGATCCGGTCGGGGAACCACTCGCCCGCGTGGAGAGCTCCGGCCCCCTGATAGAGCCCCATCAGGCCCTCCGCCGACGACTCCTCGACGATGAACTCCACGTTCTCGAGGTAGGGCGCGAAGTCGTCCGGGATGGAGTCGATCGCCGTCTGCACCAGCGACTCGAATTGCTGCATGCTGACCCGCATGCGTGAATTGAAACGTGTGACGGTCGTCGGCGCCGGGACGATGGGCTCGCAGATCGCGCTCCAGACCGCGCTGAGCGGCCGCTACGACGTGACCCTCGTCGACACGGTCTCGGGTCAGCTCGAACGCGCGAGGTCGCAGAATCGCAAGCTTGTCGACCGCTCGGTCGAGAAGGGCAGGCTGGAACGAGAGAGGGCCGACGCCGCGATCGGGCGAATCCAGGACTCGAACGACGTCGCCCAGGCGGTCGCCGGGGCCGACCTCGTCATCGAAGCGGTAATCGAGAACTTCGACGCCAAGAAGGAGGTCTTCGAAGACCTCGGCAAGCACGCCAAGAAGGACGCGGTCCTTGCCAGCAACTCGAGCACCATCGCCATCAGCCGCCTCGCGGAGTTCACCGGCCGCCCCGAGCTGTGCTGCAACATGCACTTCTTCCACCCCGTCACGGTCATGCAGCTTTGCGAGGTCGTGCGCGGGCCGAAGACCTCCGACGATACGGTCGCGACCGCGATGGAGTTCGTTCGCACCATCGACCGCACCCCGGTCCTCCTCCGGAAGGAGATATGGGGCTTCATCGTCAACCGGATCCTGTTCGCGGCCTCCGAGGAAGCCATGCGCCTGCTCGAAGGCGGGTACGCCACCGCCGAGGACATCGACGTCGCGGTGCAGAAGGGCCTCAACTGGCCCATGGGCCCCTTCCACCTCCTCGACTTCAGCGGCCTGGACATCTTCTACGGGGCGATGCAGGACCGCCACAGGCTGGGCGATGGGCCGCCCGCACCCGAGATGCTGCGCAAGCTCGTCGACGAGGGCCGGCTGGGGCGCAAGACGGGCAAAGGCTTCTTCGACTACGACTAGGCGCCTGCGGGCAAAATGGGCGTTGCCCCCGTAGCCCAATGGCAGAGGCAGCCGGCTTAAACCCGGTCCAGCGCGGGTTCGACCCCCGCCGGGGGTACCGCGGGCCTCGTGTAAAGAACGGGCTTAGAATCGACGACGATGGACCTGCGGTTCGAAGAAGACCCCGACGAGGAACCTGAGGAGCCCGCCCAGCCGGCGTTCCCCGACGGCGCGCGCAGCGCCGCGGCCGGCCTCGTGCCGGCGGTCGGCCTGCCGGGCCGGGACTGGGAGTTCTCGACCAGGGTGATCTCGGTCGCGCAGGTCGCCGACGGCACCACGCTAGTCAAGGTCCTCCATGAGGCCGCGGCCGACGGGTGGGACCTGGCCAGCGTGATCGACGGGGGGGACAAGCGCGTGATCCTGCTGCGCCGGCCGAAGCGCTCACCCCGTGAGACGCGGCGCGTAGGGTTCGCGCCTCCCAAGCAGAGCTGAGCAGCGCGCCGCCGCGTCGCCGCCGCCGCATCCTGGTCATCGAGGACGACGTGCCGGTGCGCATGCTCGTGGCCGAGGTGTGCCGGCTGCAGGGGCACGACGTCGTCGAGGCCGGGACCGGCGCCCAGGCGATCGAGCTGGGTCGCAGCGCCCAGCCAGACCTCGTCCTGGTCGACTGGGTCCTGCCCGACATCAGCGGCACGGAGGTCATCCGCGAGCTGCGCCGCCAGGGTGTCGCCAGCCCGATGGTCATGCTGACCGGCCGCTCGACGAAGATGGACGAGGTCGTGGGCCTCGAGGTCGGTGCCGACGACTACATAACCAAGCCCTTCGACTCGCGCATCCTCGCCGCGCGGATCAACGCCCACCTGCGCCGATCCTCCCTTTCCGAAGCGGGTGGTGGGCGTGAGGGCGTGTTGACCATCGGCGGCCTGCAGATCGACAACGCGGCCCGCCGGGTCAAGGCCGGCGAGGACGAGATCACTCTCACGATGACGGAGTTCAACCTCCTCGCGGTCCTGGCCGCCAACCCGGAGCGCGTGCTCACGCGCGCGCAGCTGCGGGACAAGGTCTGGGGCTATCCGCACGATCTCGACGATCACTCGGTCGATCCGCACGTGCAGCGGTTGCGGCGCAAGCTCTCGGAGCGCACCAACACGGGCGTCAGCCTCGAAGCCGTCCCCGGGCTGGGCTACCGGCTCTCCGTCAAGGGCGGTTGACGCAGGCGGCCGCGGAACTCTTCGGCCCGGTTGCGACCGACCTCGCGACCATCGAGGCCCAGCTTCGCTTGGACATCGAGCAGGACCCCGCCGAGGTCGGTGCGCCCATGGCGGACCTTTTCGAGGCGGGCGGGAAGCGGATCCGGCCGGCGCTGGTCCTGCTGTGCGCGAAATGCGGCCGCTATGACATCCAGCGGTTGACCCCGGCGGCGATGGCCGTGGAGCTGACGCACGCCGCAACGCTCGTCCACGACGACGTCATCGATCGCGCTCCGACGCGGCGCGGCCGGCCCACCGTGTCGGCCCGGCTCGGCGACGAGCCCGCGATCGTCATCGGCGATTACTACTTCGCCAAGGCGTACGAGCAGGCAGCGCGGACGGGTATCGCCGAGGTCGTCGACATCCTCGCCCGCACCGTGATGAACATCTGTGCCGGCGAGGTGCGGCAGCAGGCCATTCGCTATCGCTACAGCACCGACGTCGCGGAGTACATGCGGCGAATCGAGGCCAAGACCGCGGACCTGCTCGCCTCGTGCTGTGAGATCGGCGCGCTGCTCGGCGGCGTCGACAGCGCGAAGCGGCAGGCGCTGCGTAAGTACGGTCTCTCGCTGGGGCTTGCGTTTCAGATCGCCGACGACGTGCTCGACTACACCGCCACCGAAGGCGAGGTGGGGAAGCCCATCGGCCACGATGTGGCGGAAGGATTCGCGACGCTGCCTCTGATGCTCGCTTCGATTCGATTGCAGGACGACCGCAAGCTCAGCGACGCCGAAGCGCGCCGCGTCGTCGATGACGTGCGTAACAGCGACGGACCGCGTCGCGCGCTGCAAGAAGCGCGCGAGCATGCACGTGATGCGCGTGAGCAGCTGCGCGCGCTCGGTGACAACGAAACGACCTCCGCGCTCGCCGCGCTGGCGGACTACGTCGTAACTCGAAAGCTCTAATCTTTCAGCCGTGTCCCGGGGTGGGCAGGGCGTGGTGGTGCCATGAGCAGGGTCAGGCTGGTCGGCGTCGGGCCAGGACATCCAGGTCTCGCCACCATGCAGGCCGTCGAAGCCGTCAAGGATTCGGACGTGATCCGCAACTGCGATGGTTGCGGCGCGGGCCTGCTGCATCTCGCTCCCGCGAACGCGGACATCGCGCCGCTCGAAACGATCGATGAGGTCATTCGCCTTGCGCGCAACGGGCGCAAGGTGACCGTGCTCTTCCCGGGCAACCCTTACGCCTTTTCCAGCGGCAGCGAGATGGCCGAGCGCCTCCACCGCGCGGGCGTCGATTTCGAGGCCGTGCCGGGCCTCATCGTCGAGCTCGCCGCGCCCGTGATGAGCGGCATCCCGCTCACCATCGAAGGACTGTCGGCGTCGATCGGGTTCGGCCTGGTCACCGGCGGTGAGACAGTCGTGCTGCGTCTCGCCTCCGGTTGGTGGGAGTCGGGCATCACCGCGCTCATGCAGGGCGGCCGCTCGGCCGAGACGCCGGCCGCGCTCATCCTCAACCCCGGACAGTCGGGCCAGCACCGCGTCACGGCGCCGCTCGGCGAGCTGGCGCGCAAGGCCGCGACGTACGGGTTGCGCGGTGACGCCCTGCTCGTCCTCGGCCCCGGCGTGACGATGGCGGAGCGCCTCGACACGATGTCCCGCCGTCCGCTGCACGGTCGCCGCGTCCTGATCACGCGCGCCCGGCACCAGGTCGATCCGTTTCGCCGCGAGCTCGTCGACCTCGGCGCGTCGGTGGTCGAGATCCCGACCATCGAGATCCGGCGCCTGCCGATCGACGACCGCGTGCGCAACGCGATCCAGAGCCTGACGTGCACGGCCCTGGTCATCTTCGCCTCGGCGAACGCGGTCGACATCTTCTTCCAGATGCTCCTGACCACCGGCGCGGATGCGCGCGCCCTGCACAACTCGAAGCTGTGCGCCATAGGCCAGGAGACCGCTGATGCGCTGGTGGCGCACGGCCTCCGCCCAGAGCTCGTCACTTCCGAGTACACCGCCGAGGGGCTGGCCACCGCGCTCGGGGGCTGGGAGCTCGATGGCCTTAAGGTGCTCGTGCCGCGGGCGGAGATGTCGCGCGACGCCCTACCATCCCTCCTTGCGAATCGAGGTGCCAAGGTCGAGATCCTTCCCGTCTACCGAGCGGTCTGCCCACCTGACGCGGGTGCCGCGCTGCTTCGCCTGTTCGACGGCGAGGGCGTGGACGTCATCACGTTCACGGCGTCGTCGACGGTCAGCAACTTCGTCCGCGCGTTTCCCGAGGACCGCCTGCCGGCGATCCTGGGCGACGCCGAGGTTGCCTGCATGGGCCCGGTGACGGCCGACACCGCGCGCAAGCTCGGACTTCCGGTTTCGATCATCGCTCGCGAGTACACGACGCACGGCCTGGTGCAGGCAATCGCCGAGGCGGCCGCCCGCAAGTGAGCGAGCGCCGATCCGCGCGCCGCCCGGCCCCCGTCGAGCCTGACGAGCTTTCGGCGCCGATCGTGTGGAACCGTCAGACCTGGGTCGCGCTGGTCGTGATGGGGGCGTTGATCGCGGCCGTGATCGGCGCCGGCGTCCTAATGCAGAAGGCGCTCGAGCCCGCCGTGCCCAGTGCGCTCGCCGGCTGCACCACGTCGACGCAGACCTCGCCTCACCGGTACCTCGGCCCGCAGCCCATGTGCATCACCGGCCAGCAGAAGCTCCGGGCGACCGTGACCACGACGCAGGGCGATTTCGTTATCGAGCTCGCGCCGGAGGTGGCGCCCGTGACGGTGAACAACTTCGTCGTCCTCGCCGTCCACGGCTACTACAACGGCCTCAACTTCTGGAAGTCGGAGGACTGGGTGGTGCAGGGAGGGGACCCACATGGCGACGGGCGGGGCGGTCCTGGCTACAGCCTTCCCGACGAGACGACGGCGACGCCCTGGGGCCTGGGCGCCGTCGGCATGGCGCGCGTACCCGGTGGGGCGGTCAACGGCAGCCAGTTCTTCATCGAGAAGGCGGACTGGCCCGCGCCTGGCCCTACCGCGCCCTACAACCGTTTCGGCACGGTCATCTCGGGCATGGACAAGGTGCAGCTGCTGACCTCGAGCGACACGATCACGTCGATCACGATCAAGGTCTACTGATCGGCTTCCGACGTCGGGCTGACACCCCCGGCCTATAATCGGCCTCGTAATGCCGTTTCACCCGCTCTGGCTCGCGGTCATCCTCATCATCGTGCTGATCATCTTCGGCCCGGGCCGGCTGCCCGAACTGGGCGGGGCTGTCGGCAAGGCGATGCGGGAGTTCCGGAAAGCAAGCAGCGAGCTCACCAACGAGGTGACGAGCGCCGCCAAGGGCGAGCCCGCGAAGAGCACGACTTCCGAACCTAAAGCCTCCGAGTAAGCGCACGTGGCGCTTCTCGACCGGGTTCTCCAGCGTGGGCCGCGTCCGAGCGCCCCCGTCGAGGAGCGCATGTCCATCATCGAGCACCTCGAGGCGCTGCGCCGCGCCCTCATCATCTCCATGATCGCCTGGGGTGCGACCACGATCGCCTCGATCTTCATTGCCCGCTACGTGATCACGTTCCTGGTCGTTCGGGCGGGGATCGGCCACGCGATCTACCTCCAGCCCGGCGGCGGTGTGCTGCTCCAGCTGAAGGTCGCGATGTACATCGGCGTGGTCCTCGCGTCGCCGGTGATCATCCAGCAGGCCTGGTGGTTCATCAGCCCGGGGCTCCATCCGCACGAGCGCCGGTTCGTGCTGCCGCTCGTGACGGCGACGATCGTCTTCTTCGCCATCGGCGTCGCCGTCGCGATGTTCGCCCTGCCGCTCTACATCCGCATCCTCAACTCGCTGACGCCGGCGGACGTGACCTACCTGCCCGACATCTCCGAGCTCTTCAGCTTCGTCCTGATCATGGTGCTCGGCTTCGGGCTTGTCTTCGAGCTCCCCGTGATCCTGTTCGTGCTCGGCATGGCGCGCATCGTGAACTCGCGGTGGCTGTACAAGCGCCGGCCCTACTGGTTCCTCGCGCTGGGCATCCTGGCCAACTTCCTGACGCCTGGCGTCGACCCGCTGACGCCGATGATCCTTTTCGTGCCGCTATATCTTTTCTTCGAGGGAACAGCGCTATTACTCAAGCTTCTAGGACGATGACCGGCACAGCGGCGCGGCATGACGGCCGTGCGCCCGACCAGCTGCGACCTGTGAAGATCGAGCTGGGCGTCAACGTGCACGCCGAGGGCTCGTGCCTGATCGAGATGGGGCGGACGCGGGTGTGGATCACGGCTTCGGTCGAGGACCGCGTGCCGATGCACCGCCGCGGCACAGGACAGGGGTGGATCACCGCCGAATACTCGATGCTGCCGCGGGCGACGCACGACCGGGGTGGGCGAGAGGCGATCCAGGGCCGCATCGGCGGACGGACGCACGAGATCCAGCGGCTCATCGGCCGCTCGCTGCGGGCGGCCGTCGACATGGCCAGGATCGGCGAGCGGACGATCACGCTCGACTGCGATGTGCTGCAGGCCGACGGCGGCACGAGAACAGCCTCCATCACGGGCGCCTTCGCCGCGCTCTACATGGCCATGAAGCGCATGAAGGACGCGCGCATGGTGGCGGAGCTGCCGATCCGGCAGTACCTGGCGGCCGTCAGCTGTGGCGTGGTCGACGGGACGCCTGTCCTCGACCTCGACTACACGGAGGACTTCCAGGCGTCGACGGACCTCAACTGCGTCATGACGGAGGACGGGCGGATGGTGGAGCTGCAGGCGACGGCGGAGGGCGCGCCGTACACCCGTGCGGAGCTCGACTCGATGCTCGCGCTCGGCTCCAAAGGCATCAAGGAGCTGATCGTCGCGCAGAAGCGCGCGCTCGCGTCCCTCTAGCGCGTTGCCGTCTCGTCCGAAGCTGGTCATCGCCACCGGCAACGCAGGCAAGCTGGGCGAGTACCGGCAGCTGCTCGCGGATGCCGGCGTGGAGATCGTCGCCTTCGACGATGACGTCGAGGAGGTGGGGGAGACGTACGCGGAGAACGCTCGCCTCAAGGCCGACAACGCGATCGCGCGTTCGGGGCTCGCCTCGCTCGGCGACGACTCGGGCGTTGAGGTCGAGGCGCTGGGCGGCTTCCCGGGAATCCGGTCGGCGCGGTTGGGGCCGACGCAGAAGGAGAGGACGGCGGAGCTCCTCAAGCGGCTCGAAGGCGTGCCGCGTCCGTGGAACGCCCGGTTCGTGTGCGTGATCGCGCTGGCCGCGCCCGGTTTAGGGACCCGGCTCTTCGAGGGTGAATGCCGCGGCGAGATCGTGCCGGAGTGGCGCGGGACCGCGGGTTTCGGCTACGACCCGATCTTCCTGGTGCCAGGCACGGGCAGGACGTTTGGCGAGATGCCGCCCGAGGAGAAGAGGAAGTACAGCCACAGGGCGCGGGCGGTGCGGGCGCTGCTAGAGTCGGGCGCGCTCGGAGAGATCGGGCGGTAGCTTAGCTCGGTAAAGCGCCTGGTTTGGGACCAGGAGACCGCGAGTTCGAATCTCGCCCGCCCGACCACGCGGCTCAGAATCCGCGCAGTGGAGCAGCGGCCCTGCCGGTCCCGAACGGGATAGGGCTTTGTCACCGGTCTAGACTTCGGCGGTGCGCCGCAAGCCTGCGTCGGATTTGGACGACGTCGGAAGGCGGCTCCCCGGACTTTCGTCCGCATTGCGGCCGCAAGCTCTTCGCGAGCTCGAAGCGTGGGGTGGCGAGGCTCTCGTTCGCGACAAGCGCATCCTGGACCTGGGCTGCGGCGACGGCCGTCTCGCGCTTGGCGTGGCTTCGTATGCCAGCTCCATCGTGGGTCTCGACCCCGATCCCGACGCCGTGAGGTCTGCACGGAAGAACGCGCGCAAGGCGCGCTTGGGGAACGCGACGTTTGCCGTCGGCGCGGCGCAGAACCTGAGGTATCCAGACCACACCTTCGACGTGGTGATCCTGTCCTGGACTCTTTGATGAATCGCACACAAGGGCATGGTCGATGCCCTAAAGGAGGCCCACAGAGTCCTCGCTCCGGGCGGGGTCCTGGTCGACGCTCGGCCTGATTCGCGCGTCCCTGCGTACGCCGAGCGCAAGACCGCGCGGGGCTACCAGCGGTTCGGCATCATCGCCACCCAGCGCGGCGAGCTCGCGAACGACCGGGCGTCCGACCGCGCGATCGCTCAGGCGGTACGCGCGGGCCGGTTCCGGCGCATGAGGAGCGGCCGCTTCTGGCACCTGATCCCATTCGACCACCTCGCCGCCCTGCGCGAGTACCTCCTCGACCACCTGCGCCTCGTCCATCGCGCGCGGTGGGTCGTCGACGCGGCGGCGCGCCGGCGGCACGCGAACGACCCGTTCGTGATCCGGCGCGCTGTGCGCTACGAGATCTTCGAGGCTAGGGCCCGGTGACCTGGCTGGAGCATGCAGGGGCCAGCGACTTGACGCGGGCGTAGTCGGCCTGGACCGCGATCAGCGCGTAATACGCCTGGCTGAAGCCAGGCGTGAACTCGGACTTGCGGTTGTCCTTGACTCCCTTCAGCGCCTGCTCGGCTCCGGTGCTGATGTTCTTCAGGTCCGACCTCACACTCGCGACCGGGCCGGCGAGACACGCCGGCGTGGGCGCCCTGTCGAGTACCGGCAGCGTGTTGCCCGTCGTGATGTCGATGGAGTTGAGCGCGTCCTGGCAGCTCGACGTCATACCCGTGCCGCACACCTTGATCGCCGTGTAATCGTCCTTTAGGTCGGCGATCGGGGAATCGAGGACTGAAAAGAGGTAGGCCGCCCGCGCCGCGTCGGACCTCGTCTGGGGACCCGGCGGGGCGGTCGGGGCCGGCGCCGGCGTGGACACAGGCCGGAGGGACGAGACGACCGGTGGGATGAACACGCTCGCCAGGATCGCGAGGACGACGACCGCCACCGCGCCCGCGACGATGTTCGCGTACTTCTTGATCCCGGTAGGCGCCGGGCCACGCTGCCAGAGCGGCACGGCGACGTCGGGCGCCGGCCCCGCGATCCGGTAGGCCAGGGCCGGGGCGGCGGCGCGGACCGGCGGCGGCGGGGTCGGCAGCGCCACGACAGGCGCGACAGCGGCGGCAGGCGGGACGAAGCCCTCGCCCAGCGACTTCCAGCTTGGAAACGCCGCCTCGTGATGCGGAATCGGGCGCCACTGGGCGCCGTCCCAGAACCATTTCTTGTCTGGCGACATCTGTGGCGGCTGCGCAGGCGGGCCGGGCGGGCTGGCTTCGATGCTCACGGCGTCCGGGAAATGTAATCGCGCATTCGATGAAGCTCCGTGCGTGGCCCGTTAAGAGTTATTAATGACACGTCGGGATCGTCCGCACAAACAACGCTGCAAGTCCGCTCAGCGCTCGCGGCTTCCCAAGCCTGGGCGCGGGGGGTCCGGTCCGGCACGACCCCCGAGCCCGTACGCTTCCTTGTGAGGCTCGCCGGATGGTCAACAAATGTGCCGCGGCGATCGTGGCCATAGTGGCCCTCCCAATGCTCACGGCCGGGTGCAGCCTTGTCCTGGGCGGCGGCCACGCCGACCTGCCCGCTTCGCTTTCCTTCAAGGACAAGCCGGGCGGGCCGGTCGCCTTCGAGTCGGGCCAACCGGTACCGACGTTCGAACGCCAGCCGCGCATGACGGCGGAGCTGGACGGCCAGTGGCGGTTTGACACCGAGCACCTCGACACCCAGCTCAGCCTCACCAACCGGAAGAGCTCGCAGAAGGCGATGAACGCCGAGCTGGGCCGGCGGGTCGAGGCGGTGTACGACGACTCAGACTGGCCGTCCATCGCCGTGCCGGGCACGTTCAACCCACCCCCGAACAGCTCGACGACCGGGGGCTACTACCGCCGAGAGTTCCTGCTGCCGGCGGCGTGGGCCGGCCAGTACGCCATGCTGAAGTTCGGAGCGGTCCGCTACGTCGCCGACGTTTGGCTCAACGGCCACTACCTCGGTTACCACGAGGGTGGGGACACGCCGTTCGCGCTCGACGCGACGCAGGCGCTCGAACCCGGTGCCCTCAACGTCCTCGTCGTGCGCGTCGACAATCCGGTCTGGGGCACGCGCGACGACATCGTTCCGTGGGGCCTCGCGGACTGGTGGAACTACGGCGGCATCGTCGGCGACGTGTGGCTCGAGGCGCTGCCGGCGATGAGCGTCGTGCGCGCCGACGTGACGCCGCACCTCGACGGGGCGGACGTGTCGATCGTGCTTCAGCATCGCGGCGAAGACGCGGTCCACGCTGAGGCGCGCGTCCGCCTGTGGCCCGCGCAGGTGAACAAGGCGAACCTCCTCGACCCTCAGGCGAGCAGCCTCATACCGCCCGACGCACAGCCGCTGCTCGACCGCACGATCGACACGGGCGACGTCAGCGGCGAATCGGTTTTCCGGGTCGCCGCGCCGTTCTCCATCCGCTCCGCCGACCTGTGGAGCCCGAGCCTCCCGGCGCTCTATGTGCTCGAGGTCGCCACCCTCACCGGCAAGGCGCCGGTTGCGGTGGACGACTTCTTCACGGAGTTCGGGCTGCGCCAGATCAAGGTCGATTCGACGGCGCCGCGCCTCCTCATGAACGGCGTACCCATCGCCTTCAACGGCGTCGCGCTTCACGAGGAGTCGCAGGAGCCGCCGCACAACGGCCTTCCCGCCGGCGGCCCGCTCAACGCGCCGGCCGAGATCGCATCCATCCTCGCTCGCGTCACCGGCGTCCACGCCGACCTGATCCGGGTCGATCACCACCCCCCCAACCAGCTCTTCGACGTCCTCGCCGATCGCCTGGGGATCGCGATCTGGGAGGAGATTCCGCTCTACCACTACTCGCCGCAGACGTTCTCGATCGCCCTCGACCGCGGCGTCCCGCAGCAGATGCTGGGCGAGATGGACCTGCGCGACTTCAACCGCCCGAGCGTCCTGTTCCACGGCTTTGCCAACGAGTCGAGCGGCGCCGGCGATCGGGCGAACGCTCTTGCGACGCTTCATTCCATCGACAAGCGCATCGACGGCACGCGCTTGACCGGTCAGGCTATGTACGGCACCGACCCATCCGACAGCACGAGCGCGGGTCTCGACGTGGCCGGCTTCACGGTGTACTGGGGCGTGCTTTACGGCGGTCGCCTGTCGGGCGCGCAGGTGCAGGCCTTCCTGCAGAAGGCGCACAAGACGTATCCGAAGAAACCCATCATGGTCCTCGAGTACGGGCGCTGGGCGGACACGCCGGTCGAGGAGGACGAGCAGCAGCGCGTTTTCAACACGTACTACAGCCAGCTTGCGACTGACTTCGACACGCAGCCCGACGGGTTCGTCGGCGCGGGCGTGTGGTGGACGCTCGACGACTACTGGACGCAACGACCTGGGCTGACGGTCGAGCAGTTCGGCCTGTACAAACCCGACGGCACAATGCGCAAGGCAGGCGTGACCGCGGCGCGTGCGTTCGGCCACACATCGCCGTCGACCCCGCCGCCGGCGGTGCGCTCGAAAGGCGTGGCCGCCGCCATAGTGCCGAGCCCAAGCCACGCGCGTTTGCTGCCTTACGTCGCGTACGGCTTCGCCCTGCCTGCGATCGCGCTCGGGCTCCTGATCTTTCTTCTTTCTAGAGTGAGGCCCAGGCGGCTCGCATGGTGAACGATTACCTGGTCAGGCTTTCGATCCGAAGCGCGATGTTCGCGGGCGCGATCACCGGCTTCGTCTTCGGGCTTTTCGCGGGCGCGACGCTCGGCGCGCTGGCGAGCTGGCTCGCGGGCGCCCTGGTCGACTGGCAGTCGCAGCTGGGGTTCAGCCTGGGCATCGCCCAGCAGCTGCTGCCGCTGGGCGACCAGGTGCGCCAGCTCGAAACGATCTCCGACCACTGGTTCCTCGTCATCCCGGGGGTCGGCCTCCTCATGGGTTTGCTCGGCGCGTTCATCGGTTTGCTGGCCGGTGGGCTGTGGGCGTCGCTCGTCAACATGGGTGTGCTCCCGATCCAGGTCTCCGTGCTGCGGCGCGACGACGCCCCGATGCGGCGCGTGGACGATCGCCGCCAGGTTCGCACCCGACCTGTCCGGACGCGGCGGCGCAAGGCGGTTGGGGAGTAGGGCCCCTAAAGTAGGGCACGTGATCGACACCCGCGTCCAGGGTGCCGTCGAATCGGGGTTCGAGGCCGTGCGCGACGCGTTCGCCGAGAATTTCGAGAGGCACGGCGAGGTTGGCGCCGCGTGCTGTGTCTATCGGGACGGCCGCATGGTCGTCGACCTGTGGGGCGGCATCAAGCAGCCGGGCGGCACTGACTCCTACGACGCCGACACGCTGCAGCTGTTGTTCTCTGCGGGGAAGGGAATCACGGCAATCGTCGCTCACATGCTGGCGCAGGAGGGTCGTCTCGATTTCGACGCGCCCGTCGTGCGCTACTGGCCGGAGTTCGGCGCCGCCGGCAAAGAGAACATCCCGGTGCGGTGGCTTTTCAGCCACAAGGCCGGGCTGCCCGTGCTCGAGAGGCCGATCGTGCTCGACGACATCGTTCGCTGGACTCCGGCGGTCGACGCTCTTGCGGCCGAGAAGCCCGTCTGGGATCCGGGCTCTGCGCATGGCTACCACACCTACACGTACGGCTGGCTCGCGGGCGAGGTGATCGGTCGCGTGATTGGCGGCAGCGTTGGGCGCTTCGTGGCCGAGCGCATCGCCGGGCCCCTGGCCGCTGACTTCTGGATGGGTCTACCGGAGTCCGAGATGCGCCGGCTGGCACCGGTCGTCCCAGGATCGCCACCGGCACCAGGGTCCGAGCTGGATCCTCTGACGAAGCGCCTGCTCGACCGGGAATCGATCACGTTCCGGTCGTTCGCGCAGCTCGCCCCGGCGGACTTCAACGGCCGGCCGCTGCTCTCGAGCGAGCAGCCCGCCTTGGGCATCGGCACGGCGCGCGGCCTCGCGCGCATCTACGCCGCGTGCATCGGCGAGGTCGATGGCGTCCGCCTCATCGACGCGGATACGCTGGCCGGCGCGACTGCCACGCAAGCGCATGGCGACGACCTCATCCTGCTTTACGAGACGCACTACGGGACGGGCTTTCAGCTTCCTTTTCCATTCCGGCCGATGGCCGGCGAGGGCTCGTTCGGCCACTACGGCAGCGGTGGCTCGGTCGGGTTCGCGAACCCCCGGCTCGGCATTGCGTTCGGATACGCGATGAACCGCCTCGGGCCGGTCTGGGGCGCAGACCCGCGCAGCAAGAGCCTGGTCGACGCCCTCCTGGCCTGCCTGTAAACCGTTCCCTCAGAGTCGTCCTAAGATTCGGGTCGCTGGTGGACCCGCGTGAGCACGGCTGACCTCGTATTCGGCGGCTGCCTCGTGCTGGGCGGTGGCCTCCTCCTGCTGACGCTGATCTTCGACGACATCTTCGGTGGCCTCCTCAACGTCTTCCACCTGGGAGGCTTCGACTTCGGCGGCGTGTCACCGACGCCTGTCCTGCTGGGCTTCCTCGCCATGTTCGGCGTCGGCGGCCTGTTCGGCCTGCACAGCCTCGGCGTGGGGGCCGGAATCGCCACCCTGGTCGGAGCCGGCGCGGGCCTGGTCGGAGCCGGCGTCGTGCTCGGGGCCTTCAAGGTCCTCGGCTCGGCCCAGTCGACGGAGTCGTTCAGCCTCCAGGACATGATCGGCTCCACCGGCCGCGTCTCGGTCGGCATCCCGGCCAACCGCTACGGCAGCGTTCTCATCAGCTTTGCGGGCGCGTCGCACAACATGGGCGCGACGGCCGATACCGAGATCCCGGCCGGCCGCGTGGTCAAGGTCGTGGGTGTCGCCGGCAACAACCTCGTGGTCGAGTCCACACCCGTCACCTCAAGCACCGAAGGAGCACGGCCCGATGCCTGATTTCTTGAGCTCAAACCCGTTTCTCGGCGTGGCGGCGATCGTCATCCTGCTGCTGCTCATCGCGTTCGTCGCGAGCCGCTACCACGTGGCGGGCGCCAACGAGGCGTTGATCGTCGCGGGCTCGCGCGGCGCCAAGGTGCGCGACGAGCGCGGCCAGGCCATCTCCGCGCATGGCGACAAGGGCGTGAAGGTCGTGGTCGGCGGCGGGACGTTCATCATGCCGCTCATCAACCGCGTGGGCAAGCTGAAGCTCACCGCGCGGCAGATAGGCGTCCAGTTGACCGACGCGGTGACCAGCCAGGGCATCAAGGTCCAGGTCCAGGGCGTCGCCACCTTCAAGATCGGTCGCGACGTGGAGTCGCTGCGGAACGCGGCCGAGCGCTTCCTCGACGCCAAGCCGGAGCAGGTGGACTCGATCGTCAAGAACGTCCTCGAGGGCTCGCTCCGCTCGATCGTCGGCACGCTCACGATCGAAGAGCTGATCCGCGACCGCCAGAAGCTGCTCCAGCAGGTGCAGGACGCCGCCAAGGGTGACCTCGCGACGAGCGGCCTCGTCATCGACGCCTTCACGATTCAGAGCTTCTCCGACGAATCGAACTACATCGAGCTGCTGGGCCAGCAGAGCGTCGCCACCGTGACCCGCGACGCACGTATGGCCAAGGCCTCGACCGACCAGGAGGCCGCCGTCCGCGAGGCGGAGGCGCAGCAGGTGAAGATCAACGCCGCGCGTGATGTTTCGCTGCGCGAGGCCGAGACCAAGACACAGGTCACCGCGGCCCAGGCGCGCGCCGACCAGGCAGGGCCGCTCGCCCAGGCGGAGGCGCAGCAGGAGGTCGTGCGCAAGCAGACCGAGCTCGCCCAGCTCGAGGCCGACCGGAAGGAGAAGGAGCTTCTCTCGAGCACCGTCAAGCCCGCGGCCGCGGAGGCGCAGGCGGTGATCGCCAGGGCCGAGGGCGCCAAGCGCGCGCGCATCGCGTCCGCCGAGGCCGACGCGGAGACGACACGCCTCGAGGGTGGGGCGGAGGCGCAGATCGTGCTGACCAAGGGCGAGGCCGAGGCCAAGGCGCTGGCCATGCGCGCCGACGCGTACAAGCAGTTCAACGAGGCGGCAATCATCCAGACGGTGCTGGCGGCGCTGCCGGACATCGTGCGGGCCGCTGCCGAGCCGATGGGCAAGATCGACTCTCTGACGGTGATGAGCGCCGACGGCGCGTCTGAAGTCGTCCGCAACGCGACCCGGGCGATGATCGAGTCGACGACGGCGATCAAGGGTCTGACCGGGCTGGACGTCCCGAACCTCATCGGAGGTGCCCTGGGCCGCAGCTTCGGCGGCGCCAACGCCTCAAACGGCGATGCCGCGGCGCAGGAGTCGGCGGTGGACAGGATCTCCGACATCGCAGGCCACGGGCTGACGGCGCTCAGGGCGCAGGAGGCCGAGCGGGCGGCCGTTGCGAAGGCGGCCGCGGACGAGGATGTGGCCCAGGCGAAGGCGGCCGCGGACGAGGCCATGGCGAAAGCGCAGGCGGAGGCGGCGCGGGTGAAGGATGCCGCCGAGAAGGCCGGCGCGGTCGTTCAGGCGAAGGCCGCTGCCGCTGTGGCCGCCGCGGTGCCCACCCAGGGCAACGTCAAGCAGTGGGCGAAATGGATGGCCGACCAGCTGCACCAGGTTCCCGACATAGGCGTCTACGGGCGGCTGAGGCTGGCCGACCTGGCCCAGCGCGGCCCGCTGGCCGCCCGGAGCCTGTGGGCGACCGCCAAGGACGTCCTGACGCAGGAGTACGGGAACGTGACGATTGACGACCTGCTGGCCGAGTTCGGGGCGGGGCAGAAGTAACCATCACCCCCAGAAAGCGGGAACCCCGCTTGCGCGAGGTTCCCAAGGCTGGGGTGGGGGCGTGGAGTCGAATCTTAATCGGCCTTTACCGGCCGTCGATATAGTAGCAAACGTATCGTCGATCCACAAGATATAGACAACTGGGGAAAATTCTGATGAAGCTGCCGCTGCCACTCGAGATGGAGCCGATGCTGTCGGCGATCTCCGAGTCGGGGATCCCGAAAGGCGAGGGCTGGGAGTACGAGCCGAAGTGGGACGGCTTCCGCACCCTCGTCTTCCGCGACGGCGACGAAGTCGAGCTGGTGAGCCGAGGAGGCCGCTCCATGACCCGCTACTTCCCGGAGCTGCCCGGGCCGGTCCGTTCCCTCCCGGCGACCAGGCTGGTGCTGGACGGCGAGGTCGTCGTCGCCGGCGCCGGCGGCCTCGATTTCGGGGCGCTGCAGCAGCGCATCCACCCCGCGGCGTCGAGCATCCGCATGCTGAGCGAGGCGAAGCCGGCCTGGTTCATCGCCCTCGATCTACTCGCCGAGGGCGACGCCGACCTCCGCAAGCAGCCGCTCGGCGAGCGCCGCAAGCGTTTGGAGAAGCTGCTCAAGGGCGTCAAGAAGCCGATCTTCCTCACGCCGTACACGCGCGATTCGAAGACGGCTCAGGACTGGTTCGAGAAGTTCGAGGGCGCCGGGCTCGACGGCGTGATCGCCAAGGCGTGGGACGGCCCATACGTCCCGGGCAAGCGGCTCTGGGTCAAGGTCAAACACCGCAGGACGGCGGACTGCGTCGTCATCGGCTGGCGCAAGACCAGCGACGGATCGACGCTGGGCGCGCTCCTTCTCGGCCTGTACGACAAGAAGGGCACCATGCACTATGTCGGTCACACCTCATCGTTCAGCGCCGCCGAGCGCAAGGAGCTGGTGGCGAAGCTCAAGCCGCTCGAGACGACGATCACGGAGGACGAGTGGCGCGCCAACCCCGGCCGCATGCCCGGCGGGCTCAGCCGCTGGTCGCGCGGCAAGGACACGGAGTGGGTCGCGGTGCGGCCCGAGCTCGTATGCGAGGTGACATACGACAAGCTCGAGGCGGGGGAGAGGTTTCGCCACGCGACCGGCTTCCTGCGCTGGAGGACCGACAAGCCGCCCCGCAAGTGCGGCTTCGATCAGATCGCGTCAGCCGCCAGTTTCGCCGTTCGAGGGATCTTCGGGAGCAAGTAGCAGCGGGCGTGCGCCCGGGCCGCCGGGTCCGTAGTAGCGCATCGCCGCGCGCCCGAGCCCCGTCACCGCGAGCCAGTCGAAGCCGGCACCCACGCCGATGCCCACTCCGAGCGGGATGACGCGCGCCGCGATCTTGGCCGCGCCGCTCGTCGCGACTCGCGACATGATGCGCGTCAGGACTCGACCGCCCCCGTGGGCGATCAGCAGGCTTGGCATGCGCCGAAACGCCGCGATCGCGAGCCGCTCGCCGCCGGCGACGATGACATCCTCGCGCAGCTTCAGCGCGCCGCTGGTGGCGCCGACGACGACGAGCGCTTCCAGCACGCGGTCGTCTGTGCCGCTCAGCTCGTGGCCGAAGATCATCGCGATCCCGAGCACCAGCTCGATCTCCTGCTCCAGGGCGTAAAGCGTCTGGCTCGTGACGGTCCCGACGGCCAGGGCGGTCCCCAATGCCGGGACGACCGACGCGGCGCCGCTCACGGCTCCGCTCGCCGCGACACGCCGCCGCGTGGAACGGATGAGGGCGAGCGCGAGTTGATGGTTCGTATACAGCGGATGAGAAGCGCGAAGGTGGTCGACACGCGCCCGGATCGCCGGCTCGCGGCTGTGCATGGCGCGCTCGAGCGTGCGGAGAAGGGCGCGGACCTGCGCCGGGAGCTGGTCCGTGTCCATGGCCGCGAAGCCTACATGAGCGATCCAGACGCGACCGCGTCGCACTGGACCGAGCGGAAATCGAGTTCAAAGTTGCGACTTTGTCGCGATAAGGGCTAGGCTCTGATCGTGACCGAGCGGAACCGGCTTGGGGCCGTCTTCGCAGCTGTCGCGGCCCTGCACGTGGCCGGCTGGGGGCTGCTCCTCGTCTACGGAGCGAGCCACTCCGGCTTCCTCGCGCTGGGCGGTCTCGCCTACACGTTCGGCTTGCGTCATGCGTTCGACGCCGACCACATCTCCGCCATCGACAACACGACGCGCAAGCTCCTGCAGTCCGGCAAGAAGCCGGTCGGAGTCGGCTTTTTCTTCTCGCTCGGGCACTCGACCGTCGTCTTTCTGATCGCGGTTGCGCTCGGCTTCGCGGTCAAGGCGATCGTCCAGGGGGTCGTGTCGAACAGCGGTGAGCTCAGGAGCATCGGCGCCGTCGTCGGGACGTCGGTCTCGGGCACGTTTCTCGTCCTGATCGGCGTTCTGAACCTGGCGATCCTTCTCGACGTCATCCGCGTGTACCGCAAGATGCGGCGCGGGGAGTTCGACCGCGACGGGCTCGAGCACGAGCTGATCTCGGGCGGCCTGATGACGCGCCTGTTCGGGCGCCTGTTTCGCGTCATCGAGCACAGCTGGCAGATGTATCCGATCGGGTTCCTCTTCGGCCTCGGATTCGACACCGCCTCCGAGGTGGCCCTGCTGGCGATCTCCGCCGGCGCGGCGGCGCAGGGCATCCCCTTCGGTGCGGTCGTCTCCCTGCCGCTGATCTTCGCGGCGGGCATGTCGCTGATGGACACGATGGACGGCGCCTTCATGTCCAGGGCCTACTCGTGGGCTTTCGCCAGCCCCATCCGCAAGGTCTTCTACAACCTGACGGTAACGTCGCTGTCGGTATTCGTCGCGCTGTTCGTCGGGATCGTCGAGCTCGCGCAGGTGATGATCCTCGCGTTCGGCCTCCGCGGCGGAGTCTTCAGCGTCATCACCGGTTTTGACCTGGTCGGCAAGCTCGGCTACGTCATCGTGATCGCTTTCGTGCTCACGTGGGTCGCCGCCTTCGTCATCTACAAGGTGCGCCGCATCGACGAGCGGTGGAGCGCGGCGATGGACAAGGTGGCCTAGCCGCCCGCCTTCCGCGGGGCCATCCGCAATTCGAGGCTCCGGCGCGGAGACCTTAAGCTGGCCGCGTGGCCGAAGACGGCGACTCGGCGTTGATCGACTTCTACCCGTACCGCGACCGGTTCAAGACGTACCACTCGCTCGAGCCGGCCGGCAGAGACCGGCGCTCGATCCTCGAGGAGCTGGCGACGATGGCGGGGGAGGAGGACCGGATCGCCGACCAGGGGCGCGTCTCGGGCTCGATCTATCACGGCGGCCACGAGCACTACGCGTTCCTGACCGAAGCGTTCCGGCTGTTCGCTCACGCCAACGTGCTCCAGCGGGACATGTATCCGAGCGCGACCAAGCTGGAGGCCGAGATCGTCGCCATGACGCGGTCCATGCTCCACGGCGACGAGCGCGTCTGCGGGGTGCTCACGTTCGGAGGCACCGAGAGTCTGATCGACCCGATGCTCGCCTACCGCGACCGGGCGCGCAAGGAGAAGGGGATCACCAGGCCGCGGGTCATCATCCCGGTCACGGCCCACGTCGCGCTCGAGAAGGCAGGTCACCTGCTGGACATCGAGGTGCTGCGCGCTCCCCTCGCCGACGACCACCGGGTCGACGTGGAGTGGGTTCGTCGCCACATCACGCCGGACACCATCGCGCTCGTCGGCTCGGCGCCGAACTACGCCCACGGCCTGATCGACCCGATCGAAGAGCTGGGCGCGCTGGCGCTGGAGCACGACATCGGCCTGCACGTCGACGGCTGCCTCGGCGGCTTCATCCTGCCCTGGGGTGAGCGGCTCGGCCACGCGATCCCGCGGTTCGACTTCCGGGTCCCCGGCGTCACGTCGCTGTCGGCGGACACGCACAAGTACGGCTACGCGCTGAAGGGAACGAGCGTGCTGCTCTACCGCGACGCCGAGCTGCGGAGGTACCAGTACTTCAACTACCCGGACTGGCCGGGCGGCATCTACTTCTCGCCTGGGCTCTCCGGCAGCAGGTCGGGCGGCCTCGTCGCGGCCACGTGGGCGGCGATGGTGAACCTCGGCGAAGAGGGATACACCGAGATCGCGCGCGGCATCTTCGAGACCGCGGCCAAGATTCGCGCGGGCGTGGAGGCGATCCCGGACCTCGAGGTGATCGGCGAGCCCACGTTCCTCGTGGCCTTCCGGGCGCGCAAGCTCAACATCTACCACGTCAACGACGCGCTGATCGCCAGGGGTTGGCGGCTCAACGCGCTGCATCTGCCGCCGGCGCTGCACTTCTGCGTGACGCGGCCGAACACGGCGCCAGGCGTGGCCGAGCAGTTCGTCGAAGACCTCCGCGAAGCGGTCGACTACGCCAGGCATCCGGCCCGCGCCGAGCCCAAGAGCGGCGCGCTGTACGGGCTCGGCGGCACGCCCGCGGGCAACGAGGTGCTGGACACGCTGTTCACCGCGGCGCTGGACGCGATGTACGAGGTCGCACCGACCGACGGTCGTGGCTGATCCCTGGGTCCTCGCCGTCGACCTGGGCACCGGCGGTCCGAAGACGGGCGCGGTCTCGCTCCGCGGCAAGGTCCTGGCGTGCGCGCTCTCGGCGGTGCACACGACGTACACACCCGACGGGGGCGCCGTCCAGGACCCCGAGGAGTGGTGGCGCCAGGTCAGCGCCGGCGTGCGGGCCACGCTCGCGTCACCCGCCGTCGACGCCCGCGAGCTCGTGGGCGTGGGCATCACCGGGCAGTGGGGCTCGACCGTGCCGATCGGAGCCGACGGCATCGCGGTGGGGCCCTGCATGCTTTGGGCCGATACGCGCGGCGGCCGTTTCTCGGCGCGGGCGATGGGCGGTCCGGTCTCGCTCTTTGGGTACTCGCCGGGCAACATCCTTCGCTGGATGCAGCTCACAGGCGGCGCGCCGTCACCACACGGCGCCGACCCGCTCGGCCACGAGCTGTACCTGCGCGCATGCGAACCCGAGCTGTGGAAGAAGACCAGCATGCTGCTCGAGCCGCTGGACTATCTTGCCCTGCGCTTTACCGGTCGCGCCGTCGCCACGCCCGCGTCGATGATCCTTTCCTGGCTCACCGACAACCGGCACTCGAACAGCGCGTACGTGCCAGACCTCATCCGGCGCGCCGGCCGCGACGCGTCGAAGCTTCCACCGCTGGTACCGACGGGGACGGTCGTCGGCGACGTGCGCTCCGACGTGGCGAACGAGCTCGGCATTCCCTCGGTTCCGGTCGTCACGGCGGTGCCGGACCTGCACACTGCGTTCCTCGGCTCCGGCGCGGTGGAACCCTTTCAGGCGCACCTGACCATCAGCACCACGGCGTGGATCTCGTGCCGCGTCCCGTCCAAGCGCACCGACGTCCTGCACCAGATGGCGTCGGTGCCGGGAGTGCCGCCGGCCGACTACCTGGTGGCCAACAACCACGAGACGGCGGGCCTGTGCCTGAAATGGCTGCGCGACGCGGTGGTGCCCGGCGGCTACGACGAGCTCACGGAGCTGGCCGCGACGGCTCCGATGGGCGCGGGCGGCGTGATGTTCACGCCCTGGCTCAACGGGGAGCGGACGCCGGTGGAGGACCGGACGCTGCGCGCCGCGTTTCTCAACGTCTCGGTGCACACCGAGCGGGCGCACCTCGTCCGCGCGGTGCTCGAGGGAGTGGCGTTCAACGCCCGGTGGCTGCTGGACGCGGTGGAGAGGTTCGTCAGGCGGCCGATCCCATCGCTGCGGATCCTGGGCGGGGGTGCGCAATCCGCCCTGTGGTGCCAGATTCACGCCGACGTGCTCGGCCGGCGCATCGAGAGGGTCGCCGATCCCATGTACGCGAGCCTCCGCGGGGCGGGGCTGTGGGCCGGGCTGTGCCTCGGCAAGCTCGAATTCGACGATGTGCACCGTCTCGTCGAGGTGACTGACGTCTACGAGCCGGAGCCGGAGGCGCGCGCCGTCTACGAGCCGATGTACGCCGAGTTCAAGAAGTTCTATGGCTCCCTGCACGGCGCCTACGCCCGGCTCAACCGATGAGGCGCTGGGCGGTGCTCGCGGCGTACGCGCTGCTGGCGGCGTGCACCCAGCTGTTGTGGCTGACGTTCGCGGCGGTCGACACGCGCAGTGCCCGGGCGATGCACGTGGACGTCGGTCTCGTCGGCGACCTCGCGGCGGTGTTCCCGCTCGTCTACATCGTGCTCGCGCTGCCGACGGGACGGTGGCTCGACCGCCGGTTCGGCCAGGCGCTCGGCGCGGGGGCGATCCTGACCGGGGCCGGGGCGGCCCTGCGCCTGGCCGCGCCGACCTCCTTCGCATGGCAGATGGCGGGGCAGGTGGTGATCTCCTGCGGCCAGCCGCTGGTCCTCAACAGCATCAACAAGGTGGCGGCACGATGGTTTGCGCCCGTTGAACGTGCGACCGCGATCTCCGTCGGGACGGCGGCCCTGTTTGCCGGGATTCTCGCCGCCGTGCTCATGGCCGGTCCGTTGTTCGACGCGGGCGGCCTGCCCTTGCTGCTGGACGTGCAGGCGGTCGTGGCGATCGTCGCGACGGCGCTCCTCCTGGTGGCGCTGCGCGCGCCAGCCGGATACCCGGACGATCCAAGCGCGGCGGTCAGCCTGCGCTGGCTGGCCGGCGATCGCTTCCTGTGGACACTCGCCGCGCTCGTCTTCATCGGCATGGGCGTCTACAACGCGCTCGCGACATGGCTGCAGCCGATCCTCGAGCCCTTCGGCATGGGCGACTCGGCCGGGTTGCTCATCGCCGTGCTCACCTTCGCCGGCATCTTGGGGGCCGCCGTGCTGCCGACGGCGGCATCCCGCACCGACCGCCGCAAAACCGTGCTCATGATTGCGCTGCTGGTCTCCGCCGCGGCGTTCGGCGCGGTGGCGGCCGTCCACAACGCCCTCTGGATGGGCGCCTGGCTCTTCGCAGCCGGCTTCGTGCTGCTCGCCGCCTTACCGGTCGTGCTCGACTGGTCCGATATCCACGCCGGCGCCGAGCGTCAGGGCGCTGCCGTCGGCTTCCTCTTGATGTGCGGCAACCTCGGCGGCCTGCTCGTCGTGCTGGCGCTCCAGGCCGTCATCGGCAACCCATACCTGGCGCTCGGCGCCATCGCGGTGATCACGCTGCTCGGGCTGCCCGTCGCGCTCCGGCTGCCCGCGAGGACGCGCCCCGCCTAGCCGCCTTCTCCGGTCGGGCCGACCATCTTCCAACCGCTCTGCCAGGGCCACTTGTGCTTGATCTGCAAAAGGATGTTGAGCAGCGCCATGCCCTCGAGCGCGCGGGCCATGGACAGGGGCCCGGCGTCAATGGGCCGGAAGCCGATCGACTTCGCGAACTCCTCCACCTTGCGCTTCGACTCCTCATCGTCGCCGGCGACGTAGGCATCGAGGTTCGTGCCGCCGACCTTCGGATCCGCCATCTTGGATGCAAACGCGTAGTTGAAGGCCTTGACGACGTGGGCGTTCGGGACCCTCTTCTGGATCCTCTCTGCGGTCGACGAGCCGTCGAGGACCTTCTCCGGGTTCTGCGGATCGACGCGGTTGGTCACGTCGACGACGATCTTGCCGCCGAGCTGGGGCGCAAGCTCATCGACCACCTCGTCGACCCTCGCCGCGGGCACCGCGATGAGGACGAGCTCGGCGTCCTTGACAGCGTCCTGGTTGCTGCGCACCGCGTGTGCGCCAGTGGCAGTCGCCGCTGCTTCGGCGTGCCGCGGGTCGCTGGCGGCGATGCTCACGCTGTGACCGGCTTTCGTGGCCGATCCGGCCAGCGCCTTGCCTACGTTCCCCGAGCCGATGATCGCAATCTTCAATTCGATACCTCCACAGACCTGTATACGCCCAGCCATGCAGTCGGCGCCGTGAGGTCCATCGCCCCGACAATGTGTGACCAAGGCGATGCAGCACCTGGATTGGCGGCCGGCTCGGGCGCCCGAGCGAGCGGCGCTCGAGGGCGCGACGGTGCTCCTGGAGCCACTCGATCCTGCCCGCCACGCGGACGACCTCTACGCCGCCAGCGCGGGCGCCGACGAGACGTGGCTGTACCTGCCGTACGGCCCATTCCAGTCGCAACGCGACTTCGTCGACTGGCTCACGCGCCACGCGTCGACGGCCGATCCTCTCGCTTTTGCAATCGTGGACCGCGCGACCGGTCGTGCGCTGGGGATCACGACGCTGATGAGCATCGTGCCCGAGCACGGTGTCATCGAGATCGGTCACATCTGGCTTTCGCCGGCCCTGCAAAGGACGCGGCAGGCCACCGACGCGCTTTACGTGCAGGCGCGCCACGCGTTCGACGTGCTGGGCTATCGGCGCCTCGAATGGAAGTGCGATGCGGCCAACGCGCCGTCCCGGCGCGCGGCTGAGCGATTCGGTTTCGTGTTCGAGGGCGTCTTCCGGCAGCACCGGGTGATCAAGGGCCGGAACCGCGACACCGCGTGGTTCTCGATCACCGATGGCGAGTGGCCCACGCGCCGAGCGGCCTTCGAGGCATGGCTTGCGCCCGAGAACTTCGACTCGGAGGGCGCCCAGCGCCGCTCGTTGGCGGACATCCGGCGAGACATCGCGCCCTAGAACGAAAAGGCGCCGCCTGGAGACCAGGCGACGCCTTTCAGTTGGGGAGGGGCGTTAGCTGCAGCCTGTGGTCGCTCCGCAGTTCAGGCACTTGTAGCACGAGCCTGAGCGGACCGTGATCGCCCCGCAGTCGGGGCACGCCGGCGCGTCGCCGGTGTTGACGAACGTGAGCTTGGGCGAGGTCACACCGTTCACCGTCTTGGGTGCTGCGATCACCTTGAATTCCGGCTCGGCCTTCGATGTATCCGGGGCAGGCGCCGGAGGGTCGTCGCGGCGCGGCGAGCCCTCGCGTCGAATGACACCGGCCTCGTCCTGGTCCTCTTCCGGGAGGAAGTGGCTCGCCATCCAGCGGAAGATGTAGTCCACGATCGACTTGGCGATCGGGATCTCCTTGTTCTTGGTGAAGCCCGAGGGTTCGAACCGCATGTGGCTGAACTTGTCGACCATGAACTTGAGCGGGACGCCAAACTGCAGCGCATAGGACGTCTGCGTCGCGAAGGCATCCATCAGACCGGAGATCGTCGATCCCTCTTTCGCCATGGTGACGAACAGCTCGCCAGGCATGCCGTCTTCGTAGAGGCCGACGGTCAGGTAGCCCTCGTGGCCGCCGATGTCGAACTTGTGCGTCACCGCCTTGCGCTCGTCGGGCAGCTTGCGGCGCACGGCACGGTAGTCGGCCTCGGCGGCGGGGTCCTTCTTCTTTTCCTTGTCCAGTGACGTCGAGAGCGGCTGCGAGCGCTTGCACCCGTCGCGGTAGATGGCGATGCACTTCAGGCCGAGCTTCCACGACTCGAGGTACGTCTGCTGGATCTCCTCGACCGTCGCCTCGTGCGGCAGGTTCACGGTCTTGGACATCGAGCCGGAGATGAACGGCTGGACGGCGGCCATCATGCGGACGTGGCCCATCGGCGCGATGGAGCGCGCGCCCTTGACAGGCTTGAACGCGCAGTCGAAGACCTTGAGGTGCTCGTCCTGCAGGTGTGGGGCGCCTTCGATGGTGTCGTTCTCGTCGATGTACTCGACGATCTCTTTGACCTTGATCTCGTCGTAGCCGAGCTTGCGCAGAGCCGCCGGCACCGTCGTGTTGACGATCTTCAGCAGGCCGCCGCCGACGAGCTTCTTGTACTTGACCAGCGCGAGGTCCGGCTCGATCCCTGTCGTATCGCAGTCCATCATCAGGCCGATCGTTCCGGTCGGAGCCAGCACGGTCGCCTGGGCGTTGCGGTAGCCGTGCGCCCGGCCGAGCTTCACCGCCTCGTCCCACGCCGTGCGCGCGGCGTCCACGACCTCGGCGGATTCCGGCGACGTGGGCAGCTGGTGCGCCGCGGCGCGGTGCTTCTCCATCACGCGCAGCATCGGCTCGCGGTTCTTCGCGTACTCGGTGAACGGCCCCTTCACCTGCGCCATGCGTGCCGACTGGGCGAATGCCCGGCCCGTCATGATCGCCGTGATCGCACCCGCGAAGCGCCGGCCCTCGTCCGAGTCGTAGGCCAGACCCATCGACATGAGCAGCGCGCCGATGTTGGCGTAGCCGAGACCGAGCGGGCGAAGCGCCTCCGAGTTCTTGGCGATCGCCGGGGTGGGGTAGGAGGCGTTCGAGACCAGGATCTCCTGTCCTGTGAAGCAGATGTCCACCGCGCGCTGGAAGCGCTCTGCGTCGAAGCGACCGTCGTCGCTCTGGAACTTCATCAAGTTCAGGGAAAGCAGATTGCACGCCGTGTCGTCGAGGAAGACGAACTCGGAGCAAGGGTTCGTGGCGTTGATCCGACCCGTGTTGGGGACGACGTTCCAGTCCTGGATCGTGGTGTCGAACTGCAGGCCGGGATCGCCGCAGATCCACGCGGCGTCGGCGATCTCGTTCCAAAGCTCGCGCGCCTTGAACGTGTCGACCGTGCGGCCGTCGACGACCGCCTTCGTCTTCCATTCCTTGTCGTCGATCACCGCGCGCATGAAGTCGTCGCTGACGCGCACCGAGTGGTTGGCGTTCTGGAACTGGACCGAGTCGTAAGCGCCGCCAGGCACGTTGAAGCCGGCGTTGTAGCCGGCCTCGATCAGCGCCCAGGCCTTCTTCTCCTCCTCGGCTTTGCAGCGGATGAAGTCGACGACGTCGGGGTGGTCGGCGTTGAGGATGACCATCTTGGCCGCGCGCCGCGTCGTGCCGCCGGACTTGATCGAGCCGGCGAAAGAGTCATAGCCACGCATGAACGAGACCGGCCCGGAGGCCGTCCCACCGCCGGACAGCTGCTCCCGCGACGAGCGCAGGACCGAGAGGTTCGAGCCAGTGCCGCTGCCGAACTTGAACAGCATGCCCTCGGTCTTGGCCAGGTCGAGGATCGACTCCATCGAGTCCTTGACGGCGTTGATGAAGCAGGCGGACGCCTGCTGGGAGCGGCCAGGGACCCCGATGTTGAACCACACGGGGCTGTTGAAGGAGGCCTGCTGCGTGACGAGCAGGTAACGGAGCTCCTCAGACCAGTTGAGCGCGTCCTCCTCGCTCGCGAAGTAGCCGCCCTCGCGGCCCCACTTCGCCAGGGTCTCGACGACCCGGTCGATGATCTGCCGGACGCTGGTCTCCCGCTCGGGGCTGCCGGGGCTGCCGCGGAAGTACTTCTGGGCGACGACGTTGATCGCCAGCTGTGACCAGGAGCGCGGGACCTCCACGTCCTTCTGCTCGAAGATGACCTGGCCTTTCTCGCCGGTGATCGCCGCGGTGCGGCGATCCCACTCGACCAGGTCGTAGGCGTGGCTGCCGGCAGGCGTGAAGAATCGGCCGAAGCGAAGGCCTTTGCCCTTGGCGTGCCCGTTGCCATTGCCGTTGGCGTGCTTGGTGCGGGTCCCGGTCATATCAGCGACGTTCTTGGCCATCTTGCGCTTGGAGAGCCTCCTTAAATCATCCCCGGAGAGGGTGTTTTTCAAGCGGATTGCTGGGACGTGGAGAGGGTCGTTCGGATGATTCGCTTGGAGATGGAAGAGGCCCCAGAGCATGCCCGCCACTTATGCCCCAGGGCCTCGCTGTAACGCTGTCGACTATACGACCGGCTTTTGGGCTTGTCAAGCCCCAAACACAAGATATTTGGCCTGATCGGCACTTCGACCCCAACATGTTGGTGGAATACCTGTGGATATCCTTGCGCAGGAACTGGGCACAGGCTGGGTAACGGTTGGGGACAAACGGCCATCCGAGCCGCTACTGAACCGAGTCGATGAGGGCGAGACGGAGCGCTTCTGGGGAAAGCTCGGTCCGGCCAGCGGGGGAAACTGTGGAAACCTCGTCCCCAACGACTGCGGAGACCTGGGCGCTCTGGGCCGAGGCGCGGATCTTGGTCGTGGCCTGCCGACCCTCCGAGTAGGCGTTCTGCAGCACGGTCAGCGAGCGCTGGATCTTGTTCTCCAGGATGCCCTCGAGGACGTCGACCTGGCGTTCGATGTCGATCAGCGCCGACTGGAGCTTGTCCATGTCCACCGTGCGCGCGAACTGGAGGTGCAGCTGGTACAGAGTCAGGAGGTAGGGGAGGGCCATCGCGTAGCCCACGACCATGACGTGTCGGTGGTGGGCGGTGACGATCGCGCTGCGGCAGACATCGTATGCGGCATCGGGAATGACGGCCAGCGCGAACGGCGTCGTCGTGCCGTGATCGATGTACTGGCTGACCTCTTTGACCCGGCGCTCGACCTGGCGCTCGACCGTAGCGAGCAGCTGAGCGCGGCGGCCG
>CBJLKR010000005.1:0-26524 GCA_966423695.1 uncultured bacterium
CGGCAGAGCAAAGCCTGCTGGCGATCGATCAGAGCGCTGAGCTCGCGGGGGTCGACGGCCTCGGGAAAAGCCTCGAGCTCGGCAATCGCAGCCCGGAGCTTCTCCACGCCCAGAATATATCAAACTAACGTTTGTGTGTCAAGCGTTAACTGCAACAAAACAAGCTCAATGGCCGCCAGGCGCCGCCCTCACACCCCCTTCATCGTCCGTCCCCCGTCGTCCGTCCCCCGTCACACCCTCGTCCACATTCCGTCCCCCCGTCACACCCTCTTCACAGTCCGTCCCTTTCACTCCCCGTCACACCCTCTCCACAGTCCGTGCCTGGAACAGCCGCCCAACCAAGCCTGAGCGGCGGTTGTCGAGCCTCCAGCGCCGACTCGTGATCAGGCGGACGGATCGAAGCGAACCAGCCGCCTGGACTTGAGCTCCGCCCTGGGCAGAGTCCCCGGCCCGACCACCTTGCACTCGAGCCTCACCCCCAGCGCCTGGCGCAGGTCCGCCTCCAGCCTGTCGGTCGTGAACGACTTCTTCCCGGTCTCGAGCACCAGCGTCACCTCGTCGAGATGCCGCACCCGCCGGTGCTCGATCACGAACTCCGCCACCTCCGGGTACCGCCGCACGATGTCCTCCACCTGCGACGGGTACAGGTTCACCCCGCGGACGGTGAACATATCGTCCACCCGCCCCTGGATCCCACCCACGATCTTCAAGAACGGCGACCCGCACGCGCACGCCTCCCGCGACAGCACCACCCGGTCCCCCGTGCGATAGCGGAACAGCGGCATCCCCCAGCGTCCGAGGTTCGTCGCGATCAGCTCGCCGTCTTCCGATACCTCGAAGATGAACTCCGACTCGACCAGATGCACGCCGTCGCGCGCGGAGCACGAATACCCCGTCGGGCCCAGCTCCGTCATGCCCGTGTGGTCGAACGCCTGCGCCGAGTAGGCCGCCTCGATGGCGGCGCGCGTGGACGGTATCGACGCCCCCGGCTCGCCCGCGTGGATCGTCGTGCGCACGCCGGCCGCGGACAGGTTGACGCCCACCTCGTCGGCCACGTCTGCCAGGCGCAGGGCGTAGGTCGGCGTCGACAGCAGCACCGTCGCGCCCAGGTCGAGCATGTTCCGCACCCGCTGCTCGCTGGTCATCGCCCCGCCGGAGATGCACAGCGCGCCCAGCCTCTCGGCGCCCCCGAACGCCGACCAGAACCCGATGAACGGACCGAACGAGAAGGCGAAGAACACGCGATCCGCGCTCGTCACTCCGGCGGCGCGATACACGTGCTCCTCCCAGATCCGCAGCCACCACTCCCACGACTCGACGGTGTCGAGCCAGCGCAGCGGCTGGTCGCCCGACGACCCCGACGTCTGGTGCAGGCGCACGTAGCGATCGACCGGAAACGTCAGGTTCGTGCCGAACGGCGGATGCGCGGCCTGGTCGGCCAGGAGCTCCGCCTTCGACGTCAACGGCAGCCGCTCGAAGTCGTCCCATCCGCTGACGGCGCTCAGGCGCTCGCGCCAGAACGCGTTGGTGGCGAGGACCTGCGTCAGGCCGGCGCGCAGCTTGGCGAGCTGCAGCGCGCGCAGCTCGTCGAGACTCGACGGAACCGGGCTAGTCTCGGAGGGCTCGGTCGCCGATCTCAAGCGCCGAATCCAGGATCTCGAAGCCCTCCTCGAGCTCGGCCTCGGTGATGCACAGCGGCGGGTTGGTCATGATCGTGTTCCAGCGCACGAACGTCGACATCCCGCCCTCGAGCAGCGCCTGCGTGATGGCCTTCATCTCCGGCGATGTGCCGTTGAACGGGGCCAGCGGCTCGAGCGTCTGCGAATCGCGGACCAGCTCCAGGCACCCGAACAGCCCGATCGAGCGCGCCGCGCCGACGCACGGATGCCGCTCGCGCAGCCGCCGGTGGAGGCGCGCCAGCACCTCGCCCATGCGCGCCGAGTTGCCGACCAGGTCGTCCTCCTCGTAAGCCTGGATGGCGCCGAGGGCGGCCGCGCAGCCGAGCGGATGGCTGTTGTACGTCAGCCCCCCGTAGAACGGGTGGTCGTCGAAGTACGCGGCGACGTGCGGGCGCATGCCCACCGCGCCCAGCGGCACGTAGGAGGACGTGAGGCCCTTGGCCAGCGTGATCAGGTCCGGGACGACACCCCAGTGGTCGACCGCGAACCAGCGCCCGGTCCGGCCGAAGCCGGTCATGACCTCGTCGCAGATCATCAGGATGCCGTACCGGTCGCACAGCGCCCGCACGCCCTGGAGGTAGCCGTCGGGCGGGATCAGGATCCCGTTGGTGCCCGTGATCGGCTCGAGCAGGAACGCCGCGATGGTCGACGGGCCCTCGAGCTGGATGACCTCCTCGAGGTTGGCGAGCGCCTCCTCCACCGTGTCCCACCCCCGCTGGATGCCGTGGTACGGATCGAGCACGTGCACGACGCCGCCGCCGGCACCCTCGTTGGGCCAGCGCCGGGGGTCGCCGGTGGCCTGGATCGCGGTCCCGGTCGAGCCGTGGTAGGAGCGGTAGCGGGCCAGCACCTTCGGCCGCCCCGTGACGGCGCGCGCCATCTTGATCGCGTTCTCGTTGGACTCGGCGCCTCCGAGCGTGAAGAACACCTTGTCGATGTCGCCGGGCAGCAGCTCGGCCAGCTTGGCGCCGAGGCGCGCCCGCGGCTCATGGGCCATGAACGGGCTGATGTAGGGCAGCTGCTCCGCCTGGCGCTTGATGGCGTCGATGATCCGGCGCTCGCCGTGGCCGGCGTTGACCGACATGAGCTGGCTGTTGAAGTCGATGAACCTGCGGCCGTCGGCGGTGTGGAAGTGGACGCCCTTGGCGCTCGTCACCGGCAGCGGCTTGAGGCCCTTCTGGACGCCCCAGTCGTAGAGGGTGTGGCGCAGGCAGAGGTCGGTGATCTCTTCCGCCGACAGGGCCTTGACGGCCTCCATCACCACGCGCTGATCGTACTCCGGGCGGTGTTTGACATCGCCGCCGGGCGGTGTTATGACGTGCACGGACGATTCGCGTTTTTCGGCTTTTTTGGGGAGGAGGGGCACATGTTTCCCGCCGCATTCGACTACCGCGCTCCGGCCACCCTGGACGAAGCGCTTTCCATCCTCCAGCAGCAGGGCGACGCGGCCAAGGTCATGGCGGGCGGCCAGAGCCTGATCCCGCTCCTGAAGCTCCGCTTCAGCAGGCCGGAGATGGTCGTCGACATCGCCCGCATCGGCGGGCTGAACCAGGTCAAGCGCGACAACGGCCACGTCGCCGTCGGCGCGCTCGTCCGCCACGTCGACGTCGAGCACAGCCAGGAGCTGAAGGCCGCGGTGCCCATGATGCTCGAGGCCGCGCACTGGATCGCCGACCCGCTCGTTCGCAACCGCGGGACGCTGGTCGGCTCGGTGTGCCACGCGGACCCATCCGGCGACTGGGGCTCGGTCCTCCTCGCGCTGGACGCGGACGTGGTCGCGCGCTCGGCCAAGAACGGCGAACGCGTGATCAAGGCCGCCGAGTTCTTCAAGGGCCCGTTCGAGACCGCGCTCGAGCCCGACGAGATCGCTACCGAGGTCCGCGTCCCGGCGACGAAGGGCCGCGCGGGCGGCGCGTACCTGAAGCTCGAGCGCAAGGTCGGTGACTTCGCCACCGTCGCGGTCGCGGTCCGGGTCGAGCTCGACGGCGACAGGATCGCCGGCGCAGGCATCGGGCTCACGGCCGTCGGCGCCACGAACCTGAAGGCGACGGCAGCAGAACGAGCCCTGCCCGGCCGGCCGGCGACCGAGGAGACGTTCGCGGAGGCCGCGCGCCACGCCGCGGAGGCGGCGGAGCCGAAGGACGACGTCCGCGGCAGCGCCGCATACAAGAAGGACGTGGTGAGGGTCTTCGTCCAGCGAGGGCTCAGGACCGCGGTCGCGCGGGCGAAGGAGGGGCGCCAACCATGAAGGTCACGCTGAAGGTCAACGGCGCCGAGAGGAGCGGAGACGTCGAACCGCGAGTGCTGCTCGTCGACTTCCTGCGCACGAACCTGCGCCTCACCGGCACGCACATCGGGTGCGATACGTCGAGCTGCGGCGCGTGCACGGTGCTCATCGACGGCGAGCCGGTCAAGTCGTGCACTCAGCTGGCGGTGCAGGCGAGCGGACGCAGCATCACCACGGTCGAGGGGCTCGCCACCGCGGCCGGCCTTTCGCCGATCCAGGCGGGCTTCCACGAGGAGCACGGCCTCCAGTGCGGCTTCTGCACGCCGGGCATGATGCTCGTCGGCAACGCGCTGCTCGAGCACAACCCGAACCCCAGCGAGGACGAGATCCGCTGGGCGATCAGCGGCAACATCTGCCGCTGCACGGGCTACATGAACATAGTCAAGGCGATCAAGCACGCGGCGATGCTGCGCCAGCAGGCCGCGAGCGCGCCCCGTGAGACAGCCGGCGCGGCGGCGGGAGGCGAGTAGAGATGGCGACCGAAGTCCACATGCACGGACGCATCGGCGAGTCGATCAAGCGCAAGGAGGACGGGCGCTTCCTCCGCGGCAAGGGCAACTACCTCGACGACATCGAGCTGCCCGGCATGCTGCACATGGCGATCCTCCGCAGCCCGCACGCGCACGCGCGCATCAAGTCCGTCGACACGGCGGAGGCGTCGAAGATGCCGGGCGTGATCGCCGTCGTGACCGGCGACCTGATGGCGCAGCACAAGCTCGCCTGGATGCCGACGCTGAGCTACGACACCCAGGCGGTGCTCGCGACCGACAAGGTCCGCTTCCAGGGCCAGGAGGTCGCCGCGGTCATCGCCGAAACGCTCTACCAGGCCGAGGACGCCCGCGACGCGGTCGTCGTCGACTACGACGTGCTTCAGGCGGTCATCAGCCCCGACCAGGCGAAGTCGGCCGGGGCCCCGCTCATCCGGGACGACAAGGAGAACCAGAAGGACAACCACATCTACCACTGGGAGTCGGGCGACCAGGAGTCGACCCGCGCCGCCTTCGCCAAGGCGGACAAGGTCGTCCGCCTGCAGACGTTCTATCCGCGCTGCCACCCGGCGCCCATGGAGACCTGCGGCATCGTCGCCGACGTCAATCCCGGCACCGGCAGGGCGACGCTCTACATGACGAGCCAGGCGCCGCACCTCCACCGCACCGTCTTCGCCCTCGTTGCGGGTCTGCCCGAGGAGAACATCCGCATCGTCTCGCCGGACATCGGCGGCGGGTTCGGCAACAAGGTGCCGGTGTACCCCGGCTACGTCGTGGCGACGGCGGCGAGCCTTTTGATCGGCCGGCCGGTCAAGTGGGTCGAGGACCGCACCGAGAACCTGATTTCAACGGGCTTTGCCCGCGACTACCACATGACCGGCGACCTGGCGGTGGACAAGGACGGCAAGATGCTCGCCCTCCGGGTCCATCTCGACAGCGACAACGGCGCGTTCTTCTCCGACGCGCAGCCGACCAAGACGAAGGCCGGGCTCTTCCACATCGTGACGGGCTCCTACGATATCCCGACCGCGCACATCACCGCGGACGGCTACTACACGAACAAGGCGCCGGGCGGCGTCGCCTACCGGTGCTCGTTCCGCGTCACCGAAGCGAGCTACATGATCGAGCGCCTGGTCACCAACGCCGCCCTCGAGCTGGGCATGGACCAGGCCGAGTTCCGGAAGAAGAACTTCATCAGGAAGGAGCAGTTCCCCTACCACTCGCCGACCGGCTGGGTCTACGACAGCGGCGACTACCACAGGGCGATGGACGTCGCCCTGGAGCAGCTGGGCTACGACGAGCTGCGCAAGGACGTCGAGGCGCGGCGCAAGAAGGGCGAGGTGACCGGCATCGGCATCGCGTCCTTCACCGAGGTGGTGGGCGCAGGGCACGGCAAGGACTTCGACCTCCTCGGCGTCGCGATGTTCGACAGCGCCGAGCTGCGAGTGCATCCGACCGGCAAGGCGCTGCTGCGCATGGGCACCAAGTCCCAGGGCCAGGGCCACGAGACCACGTACGCGCAGATCGTGACCGAGGAGCTCGGCATCCCGGCGGCCGACGTCCTGGTCGAAGAGGGCGATACGGACACCGCGCCGTACGGGCTCGGCACCTACGCTTCACGTTCGACGCCCGTATCGGGCGCGGCCACCGCCCTGGTTTCACGCAAGCTGCGCGACAAGGCGCGGAAGATCGCCGGCCACCTGCTGGAGGCGGCCGAGGAAGACATCGAATTCGACGCGGGCCGCTTCTACGTCAAGGGCTCGCCCGACAAGGCCAAGACGATCCAGGAGATCGCCTTCGCGTCCTACAGCACCAACCTGCCCGGGGGGATGGAGCCGGGCCTCGAGGGCGTGCACTACTACGACCCGCCGAACATGACCTACCCGTTCGGCACGTACGCGGTGGTCGTCGACATCGACAAGGGCACGGGACAGGTCAAGGTGCGCCGCATGGTCGCGGTCGACGACTGTGGCGTGCGCATCAACCCGATGATCGTCGAAGGCCAGATCCACGGCGGCCTGGCCGAGGGTTACGGCATCGCGTTCATGCAGCTGATCACGTTCGACGCCGAGGGCAACTGCATCGGCTCGAACTTCACCGACTATCTCCTGCCGACGGCCGTGGAGACCCCCCGGTTCGAGCTGGGGGAGACGGTCACCCCGTCGCCGCACCATCCGCTCGGCGCCAAGGGCGTCGGCGAGTCGCCCACGGTCGGCTCGCCCGCGGCGTACGTAAACGCCGTGATCGACGCGCTGTCGCCGTATGGTGTCCGCAACATCGACATGCCCGTGACGCCGGACAAGGTCTGGGCGGCGCTGCGGGCCGCGGGAGTGAACGAATAGCGGACGAAGTCTTCGACCTGCTGAAGGAGCACGAGGCCGCGGGCGTTGCGTGCGTGCTCGCGACCGTCGTCCGCTGCGAGGCGCCCACCTCGGCGCGCCCGGGGGACAAGGCGGTGATCACCGCCGACGGGCGGCTGCGCGGCTGGATCGGCGGCAGCTGCTCCGAGCCCGTCGTGCGCCGGGAGGCCCTGCGCGCGCTGGCGGAGGGGACGCCGCAGCTCATCCACATCGTCGGCGACTCGGGCGAGGTCAAGCAGACGCGCAAGCGCGGCGAGCTCTCGATCGCCACGACGTGTCCCAGCGGGGGATCATTGGACATCTTCATCGAGCCCCGCCTTCCCAAGCCGCTGCTGCTCGCGTTCGGCGACGGCCCCGCTGCCGCCACGCTCGTGCGGCTGGCCGAGCTCACCGGCTTTCGGGCGCGCGCGGTCGACCAGGCCGACCTGGCTGCGCTGGAGGTCTCGGGCGGTGAGGCCTACGCCGTCGTCGCCACCATGGGCCACTTCGACGAGGACGCGCTCGAGGCGGCGCTCGCGCACCCCACGCTCGACGTGAGCCTCATCGCCAGCACCCGGCGCGCGGGCGCGGTGCTGCTGGAGCTCGCCCGGCGCGGCCTGGACGAGGAGACGCTCGCGCGCATCCGCACCCCGGCCGGAAAGGCGCGCGGAAGCACCCAGGAGGAGATCGCCCTGCTCGCTCTCGCCGAGGTCGTGGCCTCGCGCCGCAAGCGGTCCGCCAAGGCCGCTGCCGAGCCGGCGCCGGTGATGTTCGTCACGGACCCGATCTGCGGCATGACGGTCGACCCTCTGACGAGCCCGCACAAGCTCGTCTCCGGGGAGGAGACCCACTGGTTCTGCGGCGCGGGCTGCAAGGCCGAGTTCGAACGGCGCCTAGCCGCCGGAGTCGGGACCGCCTAGGACGTCGGCGGCGCGCAGGCGCTCGAGGCTCTGCATCCGCGCCTCGGCGCGGCCGCCCAGCTTGCGCAGCACGGCCGCGACCACGCCTTCGAGCACGGCCATCGCCCCGACCAGCGAGTCGAAGGGTCCGATCGTCTCCACGCTGGTGACCAGGACCTGCTTCGCGAACGCCGACGCGGGCGAGAGCCACTGGTCGGTGAAGAGGACGACGTCGCAGCCGCGCCCGGCCGCGAGCCGCGCGCACTCGATCGTGTCGGGCTGGTAGCGCCGGTAGTCGAAGACGACGAGCACGTCGGTCTTGCGCATGTCGATCAGCTGCTGGGCCGGCGCGGAGCGCTCGACGTCGACGAACCCGGTGCCAGGGCGGAGGAGATGCATCTGGGCGGCCAGGTAGCGCGCCAGCGGCGCGCTGACCCGCCCGCCGACGATCATCACGCGCCGGCGGACGTCGGACAGCACCTCGACCGCCTCGTCGAAGTCACGGCCGGCCAGCAGGCTGCGCGTCGCGGCGACGTTGTGGGCGGCGACCTCCAGCGCCTCGTCGACCACCGAGCCGGCGCCGTCGTGCCGCGGCTCCTCGCGGTATCGGGCCAGCGGCGAGCTGAGCCGCGACTGGACCTCCCGGCGCAGGCTCTCCTGGAAGTCGGGGTAGCCCCGGAAGCCGAGCTTGGTGATGAAGCGGGTCACCGTCGGCGGGCTGACGCCGGCCCGTTCGGCGAAGCGGGCGACGCTCTCCAGGCCGGCGATCGGGTAGGAGGCGAGGAGCACCCGGGCGAGGCGCCGCTCGGCCGGGCTGAGGGTGTTCAGGCGTTGCCGGACGACCTCGCCGACGCGAGTCCCCTCGGCCGTCACGTTTGTTACATGCTGCCCCAATCCCAGCGCTCCTGGAACGTTCCTTGACAACGGTGTGACCGTGCGTTAGCTTCCAGCCCGAAGCCGGACAGGGGAAGGCTACTAGGGAGGAGCGCTTTATGAGCGTGCAGGCTCACAGTTCCGACGTCGAGACACTCCATCGCCTGGGCTACGCGCAGGAGCTGCGCCGCCGCATGGGCACGTTTTCGAACTTCGCCGTCTCGTTCACGATCATCTCGATCCTCTCCGGCTGTCTGACGCTGTACGCGTACGGCATGAACACCGGCGGCCCGGTGATCATGAACATCGGCTGGCCGCTGGTCGGCGCCTTCGTCACCCTGGTCGGCCTCGCCATGGCGGAGGTGTGCTCGAGCTACCCGACCGCCGGCGGCCTGTACTACTGGGCGGCCAAGCTCGGCGGCAAGAACTCGGCCGCGTGGAGCTGGTTCACGGGCTGGTTCAACCTCCTTGGCCAGGTCGCCGTGACCGCGGGCATCGACTTCGGCGGCGCGTTCTTCACCTCCGCCCTGCTGGGCGAGCTGTTCGGCTACCCGCTGGACCCGCCGCACATCATCGCGGTGTACGCCGTGATCCTGTTCCTGCACGGCCTGCTCAACACGTTCGGCGTTCGTCTTGTCGCCATCCTCAACGACATCTCCGTCTGGTGGCACCTCGTCGGCGTGGGGATCATCTTCGTCTGCCTCTTCTTCATCCCCTCGCACCACCAGTCGGCCGGCTTCGTGTTCACGAACTTCGTCAACAACACCGGCTTCGGGAACTCGATCTACGTCTTCCTCATCGGCCTGCTGCTGGCCCAGTACACGTTCACCGGCTACGACGCCTCCGCGCACATGACGGAGGAGACGCACAACGCCGCCGTCGCCGGTCCGCGCGGCATCGTGTGGTCGATCGTGATCTCACTCATCGCGGGTTGGATCCTGCTCATCGGCGTGACGTCGGCGATCCAGGACTACAACAAAGAGCTCGGCGCGGTGGTGCCGCCGGCGCAGATCTTCGTCGACGCGGTCGGCCGCAACCTCGGGTTGTTCCTGCTGTTCATCGTCGTCGGCGCCCAGTTCTACTGCGGCATGTCGTCCGTGACCGCGAACTCGCGGATGATCTATGCCTTCTCGCGCGACGGCGCGGTTCCCGGCAGCCAGTTCTGGCACCGCATCAACCCGCGCACACGCACTCCGACCAACTCCATCTGGTTCGCGGCCGTCGGTGCGTTCATCCTCGGCCTTCCGTACCTGTGGAACCCGGTGGCGTACGCCGCGGTGACCTCGATCGCCGTCATCGGCCTGTACATCGCGTACGGCCTGCCGATCCTCCTGCGGCTTCTCGCCGGCGAGAGATTCCAGCGCGGCCCGTGGCACCTCGGGCGGTGGAGCTACATCGTCGGCTGGATCGCCGTGATCTGGATCGCGTTCATCGCCGTGCTCTTCTGCCTGCCGCAGCTCGCGCCCGGCAACACGCTGACGACCTTCAACTACTCGATCGTCGCCGTCGGCGTCGTCCTTCTGTATGCCGGCGGTTACTGGTTCCTGTCGGCGAAGAACTGGTTCAAGGGCCCGAAGGTCCAGGGCACGGCCGAAGAGCTGGCCGCGATCGAGCGCGAGCTCGAGGCGGTGGGGTCGGCCGCGCCGGCCACACCCAGGTAGATGCCGGACAGGCCGAAGATCGGGATCACCGTCAGCCCCCGCAGGGGTGAGAAGTACTACGTGCCTTACCTCGAGGCGGTCGAAGCGGCGGGAGCCGAGCCGGTCGAGCTCCCGCCAGGGACCGCCGATCTGCCCGACGTCGACGGCCTGCTGCTTCCGGGAGGCTGGGACGTCGACCCCGAGCTCTACGGCGAGGCGAAGGACGAGAAGCTCGGGCCGATCGACCGCGACCTCGACGAGACCGAGCTCCGCCTGTTCCGCCAGGCGCGCGACCAGGAGCTGCCGATCCTGGGCATCTGCCGCGGCCAGCAGGTGATCAACGTCGCGCTCGGCGGCTCCCTCATCCAGCACCTCGATGACCACGACGTCCGCGGTCACGGCCGCAGCCACCTTGCGCACACGATCGAGGTCGACCCGCGCTCGGAGCTCGGCCAGGCCGCCGGCGAGCACAAGGTGCGGGTGAACAGCTTCCATCACCAGGCCATCCGCCGTCTCGCGCCCGGCCTGCACCAGACCGCAAAGGGCGAAGACGGCACGGTGGAGGGCGTCGAGTCGGACGACGGGCTTATCGTTGCCGTGCAGTGCCACCCCGAGGAGCTGACCACCGACCTTCCATGGGCGCGGAAGCTGTTCGAGCGCTTCGTCGCCCGGGCGCGGGGCCGCAGCCGCTCCCGGCGCTGACCGCGATCCCGTGCTGACCAAAGAGCACCTCGCTCACCAGGTCGACAGCGGTGAGGTCGACACCGTCGTCGTCGCGTTCACCGACATGCAGGGCCGCCTCATGGGCAAGCGCGTGGACGCGGAATACTTCGTCGCGAGCTCCTACCACGGCGAGTCGACCGAGGGCTGCAACTACCTGCTGACCGTGGACATGGAGATGGATCCGGTCCAGGGCTACGAGATGGCCAACTGGTCGGCCGGCTACGGCGACTTCGAGATGGTGCCGGACTTCAACACCCTGCGCCTGATCCCCTGGCTCGACGCCACGGCGATGGTGCTGTGCGACGTCGCCTGGCACGATGGGAAGCCGGTGCGGCCCTCGCCGCGCCAGGTGCTCAGGGCGCAGATCGAGCGCTGCCGCGCGCTCGGCTTCGAGCCGATGTTCGGGTCGGAGCTCGAGTTCTTCCTCTTGAAGGAGACGTACGCGGAGGCGTACGCGAAGAACTTCACGGGCCTGACCCCCTCGGTCCCGTACATCCTCGACTACCACGTGCTCGCCACGACCTACGACGAGCCCTTCATCCGCGCGGTGCGCAAGGGCATGAAGGGCGCCGGCATCGGGGTCGAAAGCTCCAAGGGCGAGGCGTGGCCGGGCCAGCAGGAGATCAACTTCCGGTTCGCGGACGCGCTGACCATGGCCGACAACCACGTCATCTACAAGAACGGGATCAAGGAGATGGCGCATCAGCACGGATGCTCGGTCACGTTCATGGCCAAGCCCGACCACCGCTGGATCGGTTCGTCCTGCCACGTGCATTCGTCGTTGTGGAAGGACGGCCGCAACGTCTTCGACGGCGAGTCGGACGTCTTCAAGCACTACCTCGCCGGGCACATCGCGTACGCGTCGGAGATGGCGATCTTCCTCGCCCCGAACGTCAACTCCTACAAGCGCTACGCCGCCGGCTCGTGGGCGCCGACGACCCTTGCGTGGGGCCACGACAACCGCACGTGCGGCTTCAGGATCGTGGGCCACGGCCAGCACCTGCGCACGGAATCGCGCATCCCCGGCGCCGACGTCAACCCGTACCTCTGCTTCGCCGCGCTGCTCGCCGCCGGGCTGCGTGGGATCGAGGAGAAGCTGCCCCTGCCGCCGGAGTTCAAGGGCAACGCCTACGAGTCGGACGTCCAGCGCTTTCCGCACGCGCTGCGCGACGCCATCTCGTGCCTGGAGCACGGCCGCATGGCGCGCGACGCCTTCGGCGCCGACGTCGTCGATCACTACCTGAACTACGCACGGACCGAGCAGGGTCTCTTCGACAAGGTCGTGACGACGTACGAGCGTGAGAGGCTCTTCGAGCGTGGGTGACAGGCTCGCCGGCAAGGTCGCGGTCATCACCGGCGCGGCCGGAGGCATCGGCCGCGAGGCGGCGCTGCTCTTCTCCTCGGAGGGCGCGAGTGTGTGCATCGCCGACGTCGGCAAGGACGCTGGCGAGAAGACGGCGTCCGAGTGCCGCGACGCCTTCTTCTTCGCGGCCGACGTGTCCAACCCCGACAGCGTCCGGGCGATGTACGCCGAGACCGAGAAGCGCTACGGGAAGATCGACGTCCTTTACAACAACGCCGGCATCATGCCGCCCGACGACGACTCGATCCTCACGACCGAGCCGGACGCGTGGGACCGCGTCCAGGCCGTCAACGCGAAGGGCGTCTACATGTGCTGCAAGTACGGGATCCCCTACCTGCTGAAGGCGGGGGGCGGGTCGGTGATCAACGTGGCGTCGTTCGTCGCCCTGGTCGGCGCCGCGACATCGCAGATCGCCTACACGGCGTCCAAGGGCGCCGTGCTGTCGATGTCCCGTGAGCTGGCGGTCCAGTTCGCCCGCCAGGGGGTGCGGGTCAACGCGCTGTGCCCCGGTCCGGTGGAGACGCCTCTTCTGATGCGCATCTTCAACGACGACCCGGGCGCCTACCAGCGCCGGCGGATCCACCTTCCCATGGGCCGGCTGGCCAAGGCCCGGGAGATCGCGAACGCGGCCCTGTTCCTCGCCAGCGACGAATCCTCGTACGTCAACGGAGCGACGTTCCTCGTCGACGGCGGCCTGACCGCGGCGTACGTCACGCCGGAGTAGGGTTCAGCCCGCCGCCTTCTTCACCAGGGCCGCGATCTTCGCCTCTTCCGCCGCGGTCAGCTGCTTGAGCGCGTAGGCCACCGGCCACATGTTGCCGTCGTCCAGCTGGGCCTGGTCCTGGAACTCGAGCGTCGCGTACCTCGTCTTGAACTTGTCCGCGGGCTTGAAGTCGCAGACGACCTTGCCGGCGCGCGCGTAGGCCGGCATCCCGTACCAGGTCTTGGGCTCGAGCGCGGGCGCGGTCGACCTGACGATCTTGTGGATGCGCTCGGCCTGTGCGCGATCGGCGGGCGCCATGTTCCGGATCGCCTCCAGGACGTCGGTCTCACCGTCGGCCCTGCCGCTCTGCAGCTCCTTCACGCGCTGCCTCATGGCGCTCTTCTCTGCGTCGGTGAACCCTTTGCCCCTCGAAGCCTTGCTCTTGACGGCTGTTCTCCCAGGCATGTCTGTCGTCGTCTCCTTGTCCGAGTTTGATGTCCACGCTCATGCTAGGCACGAGCCCGCGCCGCACGCGTCTCCAAAACTGCTCGATCGCACCGGTCAGAATCCCTGGGATGCCATCCGACCAGCGCAGGGGAATCCTCCGCGACGCCCTCGGCATCGCGGTCGCGAGCGGCGCTTACGCGATCTCGTTCGGGGCGATCTCGACGGCCGCCGGCCTGTCGCTGCTGCAGACCTGCGCCCTGTCGATCGTCATGTTCACGGGCGCATCGCAGTTCGCGCTCGTGGGCATCGTCGGCGCGGGCGGAAGCGTGTGGGCGGGCGCCGTGACGGCGGCGCTGCTGGGCTCGCGCAACGCGCTGTACGGCCTTCGCCTTTCGTCCGTTCTCGACATGCGGGGCTGGCGCCGCCCGGCGGCGGCCCACTTCGTCATCGACGAGACCACCGCGATGGCGATCGCCCGTGACGATCCGGCGCAGAGCCGCTTCGCTTTCTGGGCAACCGGCATCGCGCTGTTCGTGCTGTGGAACACCGGCACCCTGATCGGCGCGCTTGCGACCCACGCGATCTCCGACCCCAAGGTGCTCGGCCTCGACGCGGCGCCGCCGGCGGCCTTCCTGGCGCTGCTCGCGCCCCGGCTGCGGGCGCGCGAGCCGCTGGCGATCGCCATCGGGGCGGCGGTCATCGCGATCGCCGTGCTGCCCTTCGTGCCGGCGGGGGTGCCTCTGCTGGTCGTGGCCGTGCTGGTGGCGCTGCTGGGCGTGGTCCGGCGGTGATCTGGGCCGGGGTGCTGGTCGCTTCGGCGGCCTGCTACGCGCTCAAGCTCGCCGGCCTGTCCCTGCCGCCCGGCTGGCTCCGCGACGAGCGCGTCCTGCGCACCGTCCCCCTCATCCCGATCGCGCTGCTCGCCGCCCTGGTCGGCACGCAGACCTTCGCCACGGGCACGCACCTGGTCCTCGACGTGCGCGCCGCGTCGCTCGCCGTGGCCGTCGTGGCGGTGCTGCTGCGCGCGCCGTTCCTCGTCGTCGTGGCGGGGGCCGCAGCCACCACGGCGCTGCTACGGATTGCCTTCTAGCTTCAGCGTCACGATCTCGAACGGCCGCAGCTCCAGCTCGAGCCCGGCCGGCCTGAGCTCGCGTTCGAGCAGGTCGCACAGCGCGACGCGCTCGCACGGCAGCGTGGTCGTCACGCGAGCCCGGCAAGGACGGCCCCATGCCTCGTAGAGGCGCACGATCGCCGCGTCCGAGTCCTCGGCGAGCTTGACCGCCTCGACGCGCACCTGCGGCGTGTCGACGGAGATGAGCGAGGGCGGGACGCCGAACCGAGAGTTGAGATCGTCCGCGGCGTCGAGCACGCCGGCCTCGCGCCAGTCGCCGGAATGCGGCAGCAGCGCGTAGGTGAAGCGGTGCACGCCCTGGTCCGCGTTCGGGTCGGGGTGGGTCGGCGCGCGGAGCAGCGACAGGCGCATGACGCCGTCGTGGACGTCGTAGCCGTGCTTGCAGTCGTTGAGCAGGGCGGCGCCGTAGGCGCCGTCGCAAAGGTCCGCCCACCGCTGGGCGCACACCTCGAACATCGCCCGGGCGCGGGCATCGTCGAAGTGCGCCGGACGCTTGATGTGCCCGAACTGCACCTCGTAGGTCGCCTCGCGCGCGTCCAGCGCGACGGGGAACGCGACCTTGAGGATCCTGTGCCGCTCGTGCCAGTCCACCTCGGTGTCGAAACGGATCACGCGGCCTTCCACGGACACGGCCTGGCGCACGGTCGAGTCACCGAAGCGGCGGCCGACCACGGCGAATGAAGCGCGATGCTCGAAGTCGAGGTCCCACGCGTCCCACCTGCGTGGCATATCGTCGTGCAGCTCGAGGACGTTGCCCGGGCCGCTCAACACCTCGCGCCCTGCTTCCTTGTCCCAGATCGAGGTCACCACGCCGTCGTCGCCCAGCTCGACGCGGAGGTGCTCGCTCTCGAGGCCGGCGGCCGGCCTCTCCCGGTGCTTTGCGCCCGCGCGCAGCGCGATCGCCTCCGCCTTCGCGACCACCTCCTCGAGATCGCGGACGTTGTCCTCGTAGACCCAGTCGATGCTCGAGCCCGGCAGGATATCGTGGAACTGGTTGAGGAGCACGGTCTTCCACAACCGGTCGAGCTCCTCGCGCGGGTAATCGCCCGCGGCGACGGACCACATCTCCGCCTCGCGCAGCGCGCGCTGGGCGGCGCGGTTCAGGCGCTTGGTCCGCGCCTGGCTGGTGTAGGTGCCGCGGTGCAGCTCGAAGTACAGCTCACCCTCGACCACGGCCAGGTCGCGCGCGTCTCGGGCCGCGCCGGCGAAGAAATCCTCGGCTCGACCCATCGGCACGCCGAGGCGATGGGAGGCTTCGATCATCTCCTCGGTCGGGCCGCCGCCGCCATCGCCGTAACCGAACAGGTAGAGCGAGCGGTCCAGGCGCTCGTGGTCCTTGTAGTTGCGCGCGCTGAACTGGAGCTCGGAGGCGCTGAAGTCGCCGTTGTAGGTGTCCGCGGGCGGGAAGTGCGTCAGCACGCGCGTGCCGTCGATGCCCTGCCACCAGAAGGTGTGGTGCTCCGGCGGGTTCGTGTCGTTCCACGAGAGCTTCTGGGTCAGGAAGTGATCGCACCCGGCGAGCTTGATCAGCTGCGGCAGGTTGCCCGGGTAGCCGAACACGTCGGGCAGCCAGAGGATCCGCGTCTCGACGCCGAACCTGTCCATGAAGTAGCGCTTGCCGTGGAGCAGCTGGCGGACCAGCGCCTCGCCCGAGGGAAGGTTGCAGTCGGCCTCCACCCACATCGCCCCGACGGGCTCCCACTGCCCTCGCGCCACCGCGCGCTCGATCCGCGCGAACAGGTCCGGGTACGACTCCTCCATCCACGCGTACTGGGCAGGCTGCGAGCACGCGAAGACGTAGTCGGGGTGCGCGTCCATCAGCTCCAGCTGCGTCGACCAGCTGCGCGCGCACTTGCGCTTGCCCTCCCGGAGCGGCCACTCCCAGGCGGTGTCGATGTGCGCGTGGCCCACGGCCGTGATCCGATGCGAACCGATGTCCAGGACGTGCCCGGCCTCCGCCGCCGGCGACCATGGCACGAGCTCGGCGCGACGCAGGACGAAGGCCGGCTCGGGCGCCACGCGCAGGGCGAGCATGGACGCGGCCGGCTCCTCGCCGGACTCGGCGGCGCGTGGGTTCGCCGCCGCCTCGAGGTAGAGGTCGACGGTGTCGCCGTCGACCGGCAGCCACGGGTGGTTGGGGTCGACGCCGCGCCACGGCCTGCCGTCCTTCCACGCGAGTGCTTCGCACGTGAAGCCGGTCGGACCCGAGAACCCGAGGTCGAAAACGGCCACGACGCGCCGCCCCTTCCACTCGTCGGGCACCCGTCCCTCGACGTGGAACCAGGTGGTCGACCAGGGCGGCCCCCACGGCTCGCCGGTGCGGAACTGCTTGAACTCGCCGCGAATCGCCTCCTCGTAGGCGACCGGCTCGCCGCGGATGAGCCGCGCGCTCAGCTTGAGGTCCACGCGCGAATTAGTGTGTGGCAATGCGGGTCGAACGCGTGCGCGAGGCGACGCCGGAGGTGCTCGCCGCCCTGAGCAGGCTGCTTCCCCAGCTCAACCCGAGCCTGCCCGTGCCGGACATGGCCCGACTCGAGCGCCTGGTCGCCGACCCGGACGTGACGCTGCTGCTCGCGATCGACGGCGAGGCCATCGTCGGGACGACCACGGTGATCGTCTACACGACCCCGTTCTGGATCAAGGCGCGCCTGGACGAGGTGGTCGTCGACGCCGTGGCCAGGGGCAAGGGCGTGGGGGAGGCGCTTGTCGCCGAGGCATTGGCCGTCGGGCAGGAGCGGGGGGCGCAGGTCGCCGAGCTGCAGTCGGGGAGGGGCCCCAACCGCGAAGCCGCGCACCGCCTGTACGAGCGGCTCGGCTTCAGGATCCGCGAGTCGGACGTGATGCGGATCGTCCTGTAGCCGCCAGCGACTCGAGCCGGTCGACCATCGAGGCGAGGGTCGCGAACGCCGCCTCGACCGGCTCGCGCGACGTCATGTCGACGCCGGCCATGCGCAGGCCTTCGAGCGGGTACATCGAGCCCCCGCTCTTCAGGAAGGCGAGGTAAGAGTCGACGGCCTTTCGCTCGCCCGCGGCCACGCGCTCCACGAGGTGGTCCGCCGCGGCGATGCCCGTCGCGTACTGGTAGACGTAGAAGTTCGAGTAGAGGTGGGTGTGGAACTGCGCCCACGTCGAGCCCACGCGCGGGCGGTCGCGCTCGTCGACCTCGACCTCGGAGCCGTACACCTCGAGCATGAGGTCAGCCATCAGGTCGTTCAGGTAGTCGGCGGTCAACGCGCCTCCGCGCTCGGCGTGCTCGTGCATCGCGAGCTCGAGCCGCGCGAGCGACGGCATGATGAAGAAGTAGCGATAGAAGTTCGCCATCGCCTCTTCGACGATGGCCAGCTGCAGCGCCGGGTCGGTCTGGGTGGCGAGGAGGTATCGCCGGGTCAGCGCCTGGTGCATGTTCGACGCGACCTCGGCCTGGAACAAACCGTAGTTGGAGTAGACGTAGGGCTGCGTCCCGCGCGTGTGGTAGGAGTGCATCGAGTGGCCCAGCTCGTGGGCCAGGGTGCTCATCGAGTAGATGTCGTCGTTGTAGGACATGAAGATGAACGGCGGCGTGTCCATCGAGCCGGTCGAGAACGCGCCCATGCGCTTGCCCTTGTTCGGGTAGACGTCGACCCAGCGGTCTTCGGTGGCGCCGCGACGGAGCACGCGCACGTAGTCCTCGCCCAGCGGCGCGACGCCTTCGGCGACCCATTCGACGGCCTGCTCATACGGCACGTTCAGCACCTGCGCGCTCAGCTGGGCGCGCGTGTCGTACGGCTTGAGGACCTCGAGACCCAGTGCCTCGCGCCGGATGCGCCAGTACCGGTGCCACGTGCCGACGTTGTCGCGAAACGTGCGCACGACGTTGTGGAAGACCTCGACGGGGATGTGCGCCGGCTCGAGCGCCGCCTCGAGCGACGAGCCGAACCCACGCGCGCGGGCGAAGAAGACGTCGCGCTTCACCCCGCCTGCCAGGCTCGCCGCCATCGCGTGCCGCATGGCGAGATGCGCGTCGGCGTAGCTCTCGAAAGCGGTGCGCCGCACCTCACGGTCGGGGTTCGTGAGCAGCGCGCCGATCGTGCCCTGCGCGACTTCGTGGAGCTGGCCGTCGGTCGCGCGCGCCGGCTCGAACACCAGGTCGGTGTTGGCGAGCACGCCGTGCACGGAGAGCGCGGTCGCCAGTGGGTCGGACACCTGCGTGAGCAGCTCCTCGACCTCGGCGCTGCGCACCCGCTTCTGCAGCTTCTCGAGCCGTTCGAAGTAATGACCGAGGTGCGCCAGTCGTGGATTGGCGGCCACCCATTCCCGCAGCCTGGGGATGCCGATCTCCAGCATCTCCGGCAGGGCGAACGACGTCGCCGCGCCAAGCTGGGCGCCGACGGAGCGCAGGCGGTCGACGCGCGCGGCGGACTCGGTGTTGCCGACGTCGACCGAGTACGCCATCGTCGTGTACACCGAGAGCTTGGCCATGAGCCGGTGCGCGCGCTCGTTCGCGTCGAACCAGTCGGCCAGCGTTTCCGGCGAGTCGCCGAGGTGGCCCTTGAACTCGCCCAGGTCGGGGAGGCTCGTGAGGATGGTCTCGATCGCCTGCTCCCATCCCGACTCCTCGGGGAACACGCTCTCCGCCGCCCAGGTGAAGCGCTTGTCGACCTCGGAGCGTGCGGGCAGCGAGCGGGCCACGGGCGATTAGTAGCATGGTCACGATGCCCCGCGCCAAGGCGAACGGGATCGAGCTCGAGTACGACACCTTCGGCGACCCGTCCGGCGCGCCGCTGCTGCTCATCGCCGGCCTCGGAATGCAGATGGTCGGCTGGGACGAGGAGTTCTGCGAGCTCCTCGCCGGCCGCGGCTTCCACGTCATCCGGTTCGACAACCGGGACGCCGGACTGTCGACCTGGCCCGATGCCACCTACACGCTGGAGGACATGGCCCGGGACGCCGTGGGCCTGCTTGACGCGCTCGGCGTTCAGCAGGCTCACGTCGTCGGGGCGTCCATGGGAGGCTTCATCGCCCAGGTCGTGGCCCTCGAGCACCCGGAGCGCGTGCTGACGCTCACCTCCATGATCAGCGGGCCGAACGGCGAGGACCAGGTGCAGCCGACGCCCGAAGCCATGGCGCTGCTCTTTTCGCCCAGGCCGCCGACGCGCGAGGAGCAGGTCCTGCTCGGCCTCCGGTCGAATAAGGCGCTGCTCGGTCCGGACGATCCGTTTGACGAGACGTATGAGCGCACCCGCATCGAGCGTGCGATCGATCGCGCCTACAACCCTCCTGGGTTCCTACGCCAGTTCCAGGCGATCGCGGCCGCGCCTGGACGCCTGGAGCGTCTCCGCTCGCTCAGGGTGCCGGCGGTGGTCGTTCACGGGGACGCGGACATCCTCGTCCCGGTGCAGAACGGCCGCAACGTCGCGGCCGTGATTCCGGGCGCGCGCCTGGTCGAGATCGAGGGGATGGGCCACGATGTGCCGCGGCGCGTCTGGGAGCGGGTCGCGGACGAGATCGCGGCGCTCGCGCGGCAGTCGGCCGGCACTTGGCGGGCATAGCCCGACCAGGAAGGGCCTATTGAATGCTGAGCGGCCTCAACCCGTTCGTCGCGTTCCTCGCCGGCCTCGCGTCCTTCGTCTCGCCGTGCGTCCTGCCGCTTGTGCCCGCGTACCTGGCCTACCTCGGCGCACGGCGCCTCGGCCGCGACTCGATCGCGCTTGCGGGCGCGGCCTTCGTCGCCGGGCTGTCGCTCGTGTTCATCCTCTTCTTCTATGTGTTCACGATCGCGCTGCAGCCGGTGCGCACGTATGTGCCGGTGGTCGCGGGCGTGCTCGTGATCGTCATGGCCCTGCAGGTCGCCGGCGTCATTCGCATCCCGTTCCTGTGGAGCGAATACCGCGTGATGAAGACCGCGCCGCAGCGCGGCGGCGCGGCAGGAGGCTTTCTCCTCGGCATGGGGTTCGCGAGCGGATGGACGCCGTGTATCGGCGTGACGCTGAGCGCCGTGCTCAGCTCCGCGGTGACCGCGGGCACTACGCCCCAGGGGCTGAGCCTGATGCTTGCCTACTGCCTCGGCCTGGGCGTGCCTTTCCTGGTCCTTGCGTTTGGTCTCGCGAGCACGCGCCCGCTGCTGGATTTCGTCAACTCCCACCGGCGCGCGATCGACATCGCGTCCGCGGCCGTCCTCGTGGTCATGGGTTTGCTGCTGCTGACGAACCGGCTCGCGTGGCTTTCCGCGGGCCTGACGCAGCTCATCCCGTCGTGGCCCGCGCCTTCGCTCTAGCGCTCAGAGATAGGCGCGGCGGGTGAACACCATCGGCTGGCGCTCGGTGTGGTGCGCGCCCTCGGTGACGAGGCCGATCAGCACCCAGTGGTCGCCGGCCTCGATCGTGTCCCGCAGCGCGCACACGGCGTAGGCGGCGGTCTCCAGCTCGAGGATCGGCCCGCCCACGGGGGTCGCGGGCTTGCGCCACACAAGCCCGTCGAACTTGTCCGTCAGCTTGGTCGCCATCCGCCGCGCCAGCTGCTCGCGGCCGGTGGCGAGGATGTTGGCGGTGAAGCCGCCGGTGTGCTGGACGGCGGGCAGGGTGTTCGAGGACCTGTCGATGCACACGAGCGCCAGGGGCGGATCGATGGAGACGGCGGAGAACGCGCTCACGGTCAGCCCCCGCGGCCTGCCGTCGTCGCCGAACGCGGTGAGGACGACGACGCCGCTCGGAAAGCTGGCCATGACCTCGCGGAAGCCGGCGGCGTCGATCACGACCGGATCGTAGCCGCGCCCTGTCGAGAACACTTGTTTGCAGCCCCGAAACTCTCTAACGTGAGGTGCGCGATGGACCAGGTTCTCGACCCCCTCGACCTCTTCTCCGGCCCGGCCCGGGACTGGTTCCGCGGCTCGTTTGCGGCGCCCACGTCGGTTCAGGAGCGCGGCTGGCGCGAGGTCGCGGCGGGACGGCACGTGCTCATGGCGGCGCCGACCGGCAGCGGCAAGACGCTGGCCGCCTTCCTGTGGTGTCTCGATCGCCTGACGGTCGAGCCGGCGCCGCCGGAGGCGGAACGCTGTCGCGTCCTTTATGTGTCGCCGCTCAAGGCGCTCGTCCACGACGTCGACCGCAACCTCCGCTCCCCGCTGGTCGGCATAGCGCGCCAGATGGAGTCGCAGGGCCTCGGACGGCCTGACATCGCGGTCGCCATCCGCACCGGCGATACCCCTGCGGACGCGCGGCGCTCGATGGAGCGCCATCCGCCGGACATCCTGATCACGACGCCCGAGTCGCTCTTCCTCATCCTGACCAGCGCGGCGCGCAAGATGCTCGCCTCCGTCCGCTGGCTCATCGTCGACGAGATCCACTCCGTGGCTGCGACCAAGCGCGGCAGCCACCTCGCGCTCAGCCTCGAGCGGCTGTGCGAGCTGACCAGGGTCGAGCCGCAGCGCATCGGGCTGTCGGCGACGCAGCGGCCGCTCGAGGAGGTGGGGAGGTTCCTCGGCGGCGCGGGCCGGGAGGTCTCGATCGTCGACGCCGGCCGGCTGAAGACCATGGAGGTCAGCGTCCAGGTGCCGGTTGAAGACATGACCCGCCTGACCGCTGAGGACGAGGACGGCGCGAAGGGCCAGAACTCGATCTGGCCCGCAATCTATCCGCGGCTCCTGCAGCTCATCCGCGAGCACCGCTCGACCATCGTCTTCGTCAACTCGCGCCGGCTCGCGGAGCGCATCGCGGCGCGCATCAACGAGCTTGCGGAGGAGGATCTCGTCCGCGCCCACCACGGCTCCATCGCGCGCGAGCAGCGCCTGCTCATCGAGGACGAGCTCAAGGCCGGTCGCCTGCGAGGCCTGGTCGCCACGTCGACCCTCGAGCTCGGTATCGACATGGGCGCGGTCGACCTCGTCCTTCAGATCGAGGCGCCGCCCAGCGTGGCAGCGGGTATCCAGCGCGTCGGCCGCGCGGGCCACTCCGTGGGCGAGGTCTCGAAGGGTGTCGTCATCCCGAAGTTCCGCGGCGACCTGCTCGAGTCGGCGGCCGTCGTCGAGGGCATGCTCGAGGGCCGGATCGAGACCACCGTGGTGCCGCGCAAGCCGCTCGACGTGCTGGCGCAGCACATCGTGGCCATGTGCGCGCTGGACGAATGGGACGTCGAGGGGCTCGGCCGCGTCGTGCGGCGGGCGTACCCGTACAGCGACCTCGGCCCGCGCGCCTTCGAGTCGGTGCTCGACATGCTCAGCGGACGCTACCCGTCGGACGAGTTCGTCGAGCTGCGCCCGCGGATCGTGTGGGACCGCGTCGCGGGCAAGGTCCGAGGTCGCGCCGGCGCGCAGCGCCTGGCCGTGACCAACCCGGGCACGATCCCGGATCGCGGCCTCTACAGCGTCAACCTCGCCGAGGACGGCCGCCGGGTCGGTGAGCTCGACGAGGAGATGGTGTACGAGACGCGAGTGGGCGAGACGTTCGTCCTCGGCGCTTCCACGTGGCGCATCGTCGACATCACGCCGTCCCAGGTCATCGTCACGCCCGCGCCCGGCGAGCCCGGCAAGATCGCGTTCTGGAAGGCAGACGCGCCGAGCCGGCCGGTCGAGCTGGGCGCCGCGCTCGGCAAGATGGTGCGCGAGCTTCGCTCCGTCTCGCCGGAGGCGGCGGCCCAGCGCTTGCGCGAACGCGCCGGCTTCGACGACCTCGCGATCAAGAACGTGCTCGCGTACCTGGACGATCAGGCTGCGGCCACAGGTGCCGTCCCCGACGACCGCACGATCGTGGTCGAACGCTTCCGCGACGAGGTCGGCGACTGGCGCGTGTGCCTGCACACGCCTTTCGGCGGCCGCGTCCACGCGCCGCTGGCGCTCGCGCTGGAACAGCACCTGCGCGACAAGCTCGGTGTCGACGCGCGCTCGCTCTGGACGGACGACGGCATCGCCATGCACCTGCCCGAGGTCGAGTCGCCGCCGTCGCTCGACGAGCTGATCCTCGATCCGGAGGAGGTGCAGGCGCTGGTCTCCGCGCAGCTGCCCGCGTCCGCGCTTTTCGCCGCGCGCTTCCGGGACAACGCCGCGCGCTCGCTGCTGCTGCCGAAGCGACGGCCGGGACAGCGCACGCCGTTGTGGCAGCAGCGCATGCGCAGCGCCGGCCTTCTCCAGGTCGCGGGTCGTTACCCGGACTTTCCGATCCTGGCCGAGACGTGGCGCGAGGTCATGAGCGACCACTTCGATATGCCGGCGCTGTCGGCGCTGCTGCGCGCCATCCGCTCGCGCGAGGTCCGGGTCGTGGCGGTCGACACCGAGCGCGCCTCGCCGTTCGCGTCCTCGCTCCTCTTCTCCTACGTCGCGGAGTACATGTACGAGGGAGATCAACCGCTGGCCGAGCGCCGCGCGCAGGCGCTGACCCTCGACCGCGACCTGCTCGCCGAGCTGCTCGGCAGTGAGGATCTGCGCGAGCTGCTCGACCCGGACGCGATCGCCGCGGTCGAGCTCGAGCTGCAGGGCCTGCTGCCGGAGCGGTTCCCGCGCGACGCCGACGAGGCGCACGATGTGCTCGCGCGGCTGGGCGACCTGTCGGCCGTCGAAGCGCAGGCGCGCGGGATCGCCGGAGAGTGGCTGCGGGCGCTCGAGCAGGAGCGCCGGGCGATCGGGATCCGCGTCGCCGGAGAGACCCGGTGGATCGCCGCGGAGGACGCGGGCCGCTACCGCGACGCGCTGGGCGCCAGCCTGCCGGTGGGGCTGCCGGAGGCATTCCTCGACGCCGGCCCAGAGCCGCTGGAGTCTCTGCTCCGCCGCTTTGCCCGCACGCATGCGCCTTTCGTGACCGCCGAACCGGCCAGGCGCTGGGCCCTTCCGGCGGCGGCGGTCGACGCGGCGCTTGGCCGCCTGGCCGCGCGCGGTGACGTCGTGGCGGGCGAGTTCCGCAGGGCCGCGCAGGGACGCGAGTACTGCCACCCCGAAGTGCTGCGCATCCTGCGGCGGCGGTCGCTGGCGGCGCTGCGACGCGAGGTCGAGTCGGTGCCGCCCGAAGCCGTGGCGCGATTCCTGCCGGCGTGGCACGGGGTCGGAGTGCGCGCGTCGGGCATCGATCGCCTGATGGAGGTCGTCTTCCAGCTCCAGGGGATGGCGCTCCCGGCGTCGGTGATCGAGCGCGACGTCATCGCCGCGCGCGTCAGCGATTACTCGCCTCGCCTCCTCGACGAGCTCATCTCGATGGGCGAGGTCGTGTGGACAGGGCGCGGCTCGCTCGGCGCGACCGACGGGCGCATCGCGCTCTACCTGCGCGGAGACGCGCCTCGCCTCATCCCTTCGCCGGGAGATGCGCCGCGCAGCGAGCTGCATGACCGCCTGCGGGCGCACCTCGGTGCGCGGGGGGCGAGCTTCTTCCGCGACCTCTACAACTCGTGCGGAGGCGGCGACGAGGAGGTGATGCTCGACGCGCTGTGGGACCTCGTGTGGGCGGGCGAGGTCACGAACGACACCTTCGCGCCCCTGCGCATGCTCGGGCCGCTGTCGCGGCGGCCGGCCCGCAAGCCGCGCATGCCGCGGCTCATCCAGCCGCGCGCCACCGGCAGGTGGTCGCTCGTCGCCGAGATCGTCGGCGCGGGCGCGAACGCGACGGAGAGGCTGCACGCCGAGGCGGGCGTCCTCTTGCAGCGCCACGGGGTGCTCACGCGCGAGGCGGTCGTCGGCGAATCGTGGCCGGGGGGCTTCGCCGGCCTGTACCCGGTGCTGCGGGCGATGGAGGAGTCGGGCCGGATCCGCCGCGGGTACTTCGTCGAGGGACTGGGCGGCTCACAGTTCGCGCTGCCGGGCGCCGTCGACAGGCTGCGTTCCCTGCGCGAGACCGGCGGCGGCATCGTGGCTCTGGCCGCCCCCGACACGGCGAACGCGTACGGCACGGTGCTGCCGTGGCCGGAGGTCGACGGTCGCATGAGCCGCGCCGCGGGCGCGTACTGCGTCCTCGACGGCGGCCGGCTCGTCCTTTACCTGGAGCGCGGCGGCCGGTCGCTGCTCACGAACGGCGAAGTATCGGCGGCGCACCTCGAGGCGCTGCTCGCGGTCGCCACGGGCGCGGGCAAGGTGGAGCTGCAGAAGGTCGACGGGGTGCCGGTGATGGAGTCGCCGCTGAAGAACGCGTTGCGCGGGGCGGGGTTCTCGGCCACGCACCGCAGCCTGGTCGCCTACGGCTCGAAGTAACCGGCGCGGACGCCCGCGCCCCTCACTTTGGATCCAAACGGCCCATTGCACGGGGTGCCATGCGCACCTTTGGATCCAAACGGCCCACTCCACGGCGCGATATGCGCACCTTTGGATCCAAACGGCCCGCCCGCGCCGGCACCAGCCCTTCCGGGCCGTAGGTAGGATTACCTCCTCGTCGGGGAGTGGCGTAGCCCGGAAGCGCACCTGGCTGGGGGCCAGGGGGTCGCGGGTTCAAATCCCGCCTCCCCGACCAAACTCGACCGCCCCTGCGGCCCCAGCACATGCGCCGGCCCGCATCTTGGAGCCCGACCCGCTACCAGCCGACCCGGACCACAGCCACACCACGCGGACCGAGCCGGACGAGGCCGGCGTGCACCTCTGTACCGTCGAGCAGGTTGGTCCCGGCCTCGGTGACGGGCACGTCCACGGCGACGTCCCGGTGGTTGAGCAGGAACAGGAAGTCGCGCCCGCCTCCGGACCGCCGCACGACCTCCACCCCGGCCGGCGCCTCGGGTGGCGGATGCACCCCCGCCTCTGACAACGCGTCAGCCAGGATCGCCGCCATCGCCGCGTCGTCCGGCCGCGTTCCGAGGTAGACGGCCGTGCCTTCGCCGTAGCGATGATGCGTGATCGCCGGCCGGCCGGCGAGCTGCGTGTCGGCAAACGTGGCCAGCGCCTCGGCGCCGGCGAGCTCGATGTGCTCGGTCCACAGGTATCCGCGTGCCTGGCTGCCGGCCGCGAAGCGCAGCCCGACGTCGCGGTCCGCGGCAAGCGGGAAGAAATCGACGACGTCCAGGCCGAGCATGTT